>JBBSDC010000101.1:0-14630 GCA_038249705.1 Bacteroidales bacterium
GACTAAGGGTATCCTTTCGTGCATAGAATTTTTCGAGAGCTATCCGCGCGTTATCGTTGTATTTAAAAGCACCGGCCCAGCCTTTGGCCGAACCCAATACATCGGAATTAGAGAAACCGCCAACAAAAACTATCATCCGGATATCTTCCAGCGTTTCACGACCGCTCATAAGGTCGGTCATATGAACATCTTTCACATCAAGTCCGGCCAGGTGCATGCTCCAGGCCATTTCGCGATCGCCGTTCACACCTTTTTCACGAATAATTGCGGCTTTTAATCCTGAACGTGTTTTGCGATTGGGATCTATTCCAAACTGCTTGTATTCGCCGGTAAATGTTTCGGGGAAAACAAATTTTCGTTCCTGAATGGCATAGTTATCAAACCGTTCTTTTGCTTTGGCTTCACCGCTTTGAAACCGGTCGAGCAGATAGGACGTACGGAACCATTTGTCTCGGAGAGCCTGAATATCAAATGAATAATCTTTTTGTTGATGCGAAATATTAAGTGTTTTACCAGCAACTGGTTTACCAAGAAATGTGTAATTTATTCCCTTTTCGTGAAGAAAAATACTGACAAAATCGAGATCATTAACCTGGATCACAACTCCTGGTTTTTCGCTGAAAAGCAAACGGAAAATATCGTTTTCGCCCAGTTCATCGAAATTCAGATTCATTCCTATTGTGTTGTGACTAAAGGTCATTTCGAGCAATGTTGTAATTAATCCGCCGGCTGAAACATCGTGACCGGCAAGGATCATATCTTTGGAAATAAGTTCCTGTACCGCTTCGAAACAAATGCGGAAATAATCCGCGTCTTTCACAGTAGGAGTTTCACCTCCAAGCAAATTCAACGCCTGCGCAAATGAACTTCCTCCCAGGTTAAAATTACTTTTCGAGAAATCGATATAAACAAGTGACGAAGTAAAACTTTGTTTCAGAACAGGGCTGATCACTTTGCGGATATCGGTAACTTCGCCTACCGTTGAAATAATTACGGTTCCAGGAGCCATAACGGATTCACCGCCAGGATATTTCTGTGTCATGGAAAGGGAATCTTTTCCGGTTGGGATATTGATACCCAGCCCAATGGCAAATTCGCTGATCGCTTTCACTGCTTTGTACAAACGCGCGTCTTCGCCTTCGTTTCGGCAAGGCCACATCCAGTTGGCGCTAAGCGACACGCCCGATAAACCTTGCTCAACCGGAGCCCAAACCAGGTTTGTTAAAGCTTCGGCAACCGAAAGCACCGAACCCGCTTCGGGATCAATTAATCCTGAAACCGACGCATGGCCGATAGAAGTTGCAATGCCTTTAACACCCTGGTAATCCATGGCAACCACGCCCAGGTTATTAAGCGGAAGTTGCAGAGGACCAGCTGTTTGCTGATGTGCGATACGACCAGTAACCGACCTGTCCACTTTATTGGTAAGCCAGTCCTTGCAGGCTACGGCTTCGAGTTGCAGAACCTGTTCGATGTAATGAGTGAGGTTGGTTTTGTCATATTCCGGTTGCCTGAACGAAGCTGAAATTTCCTTGTCGCGCATAAAAGTGCGTGGCGGTTTTCCGAAAAAATTCTCGAGAGGCATATTAATAGGTGCTTCGCCCGTTTTGGAATGAACAAACGAAAAATTCATATCACCGGTAATTTTGCCGACATTGTAAAAAGGTGCACGCTCCCGATCAGCAACTCTCTGCATTATTTCGACATCAGAAGCTTTCATAACCAATCCCATGCGCTCCTGCGATTCGTTGCCAACAATTTCCTTAAACGAAAGAGTTGGGTCGCCAACAGGTAATTTACTGATATCGATGGTTCCGCCTTGTTCTTCAACCAATTCGGATAACGAATTCAAATGCCCGCCGGCACCATGATCGTGAACTGAAACTATCGGATTTTCAGGCATTTCGGCCATAGCACGGATGGCATTATAAACGCGTTTCTGCATTTCGGGATTCGAACGCTGAATGGCATTCAACTCTATTCCGCTGTGAAATTCGCCGGTGGCGACGGAAGATACTGCACCTCCGCCCATACCAATGCGGTAGTTGTCGCCGCCCATCACAATCACATTGTCGCCGGGCTGAGGATGACCTTTGAGGCTATCAGCTTTTCTGCCATAGCCAATACCACCGGCCTGCATAATAACTTTATCGTAACCATACCGCTTATTGTTTTCGGTATGTTCAAAAGTAAGAACAGAACCACAAATGAGCGGCTGACCGAATTTATTTCCAAAATCGCTGGCTCCATTTGATGCTTTGATCAGGATTTCCTCAGGCGTTTGATACAACCACGGACGAGGTTCATTTTCAGTTTCCCATTCGCGACCTTCGCCGGTACGTGGGTACGAAGTCATATAAACGGCTGTTCCGGCAATAGGCATTGAGCCTTTTCCGCCTGCCATGCGGTCGCGGATTTCGCCACCGGAACCGGTTGCCGCGCCATTGAATGGTTCAACGGTTGTAGGAAAATTATGCGTTTCGGCTTTCAGCGAAATGACAGTTTCAATATCCCGCGTTTCAAAATAATCGGGTTTGTCCTGGGTTGCTGGTGCAAATTGCTCGGCCACAGGCCCTTCAACAAAGGCAACATTATCGTTGTAGGCGGATACAATACGCCCGTGATGTTCTTTCGAAGTTTTTTTAATCAGTTGAAAAAGACTTTCCGATTTTTCGTCGCCATCAATTACAAAAGTGCCGTTGAAAATTTTATGCCTGCAATGTTCGGAGTTAACTTGTGAGAAGCCAAAAACTTCGCTATCAGTAAGTTTGCGGCCAAGTTTGTGACTGACTCCGTTAAGGTATTCAATTTCTTCGCTGCTTAGCGCCAGACCTTCTTTTTTGTTAAAAGCAGCAATATCATCAATATTTATGATGGGCTCAGGCTGCTTGTGGATGGTAAACATATCCTGGTCGAGGCCGGTATAAAGGCGCTGAAGCATAGGATCATGCACTGCTTTTTCATCAGCAACTTCTTCAAATTCTTCCATGCGGAGTATGCCTGCTATACCCATATTCTGGGTAATTTCGACAGCGTTGGTACTCCAGGGAGTAATCATTTCGCGGCGGGGGCCAACAAAAAACCCGGTCATTCTGCTTTCGCTCACCTGCCGGGCTTCACCAAATAGCCATTCCAGTTTAGGAATATCATTCGTGTTTATATCAGTTTCATGGAGAACGGCGTACACCGTTTTGTCTTTGCGAAAGTAGTGGATCATGCCAAAAGTGTTTTTACGGTGCAAAGATAGGAAATCCAAAAGAGACAAAAACAAACTACTTTTTACGGTTTATTAACCATTTTGTTTCTTCTGATTTAAATAAAAAGTAACTCATATTTACTTTGTTTCAAATAATCTTATTTCTTGGGTATAATCCTAAATTATCATACTAATTACCGATTATACTCTAAATTTGTTATCATTTCCGGCTCATTCAGGCATAACCGACTCATATATGTGGAAATATAGACTTCATCACTGTTCATTATTGTGATAACTTGGATAGCGTTATTGAAATTCTCAACACTAAAAATCAATAAACTCCACATTATTAACTACTTCATGTTATTTGGTCGGGATTAAAGAGTACCTTTGCCGCCTTAATCTTAAACTATTTAATGAATACATTTGACGAATTAGGCTTGCAGGAAAACATACTGAAAGCTATCAAAGAACTGGGGTTCGAAAATCCCATGCCCGTGCAGGAGGCAGTTATCCCGCGAATAATTGAAAACAACACCGACATTGTTGCCCTGGCGCAAACAGGAACTGGAAAAACCGCAGCTTTTGGATTACCGCTGCTACAGCTTATTGATCCTGACAACAAAAAAACACAGGCACTGATTCTGAGCCCTACACGCGAATTGTGTATGCAGATAGCAAGCGACCTGAATTCTTACTCAAAATATATGCCCAATATTAAAGTTACTGCTGTTTACGGTGGTGCAAGTATTGAGGCACAAGCAAAACAGCTGAGAGCCGGCACGCAGATTATCGCCGCCACCCCGGGTCGTATGCTCGACATGATTATGCGTAAATACGCTGATCTGTCGGAAGTACGTTTCCTGGTTCTTGATGAAGCTGATGAAATGCTGGATATGGGATTTGAGGAAGATGTTCAATCAATTATTGAAAGTACTCCCAAAGACCGCCACACATTCCTTTTCTCGGCTACCATGCCGTCGGATGTTGAAAAAATTGCCCGGCGGTATATGAAGAACCCTGAAACATTAAGTATGGGTCAGCGTAACATTGGAGCTACCAATGTGAAACACATGTATTACCTTACACATGCCAGGGATCGTTACACGGTTTTGAAACGTGTTGCCGATTTTCATCCTTCGATGTATGCCATAATTTTTTGCCGTACACGCCAGGAAACACAGGAAATTGCAGATTCACTGATACGTGATGGTTACGATGCTGATGCACTGCATGGCGATTTATCGCAATCGCAGCGCGATCATGTTATGAAAAAATTCCGCGATAAGCACCTCAACATGCTTGTTGCCACTGATGTGGCTGCACGTGGTATCGATGTAAGCGATCTCACCCATGTTATCAATTACCAGTTGCCCGACGATTCCGATAATTATATTCATCGCTCCGGTCGTACAGGTCGCGCTGGTAAAGACGGAATAAGTATCTCCATCATAAACATGAAGGAAAAAGGCCGTATCAAAATGCTCGAAAGGCAGATAGGAAAACCTTTTAGTGCAGGAAAAATACCTTTAGGACGCCAGGTTTGTGAAAAACAGCTGTATCACCTGATTGACCGTATGGAAAATGTAACTGTAATTGAAGATGAGATCAATGATTTCCTTCCTGTCATTTACAAGAAACTGGATGCGATGAGCAAAGAAGAAATCATCAAGCGCTTTGTTTCCATTGAATTTAATAGTTTCCTTGAGTATTACCGTGATGCTAAAGATCTGAATGTTGACGAATCGCGCGAGCGAGGTGACCGTTCCGATAGCGGTTCATTCACCAGACTTTTCATGAGTATTGGCCGTAAGGACGGATTGACAGTACCAAAGCTTCTCGGTATGGTCAACGAATTTACCAACAGCCGCGATTTAAAAGTCGGCAGGGTTGAGTTGGGCGACACTTTTACTTTTATTGAAGTAGATACAAAATATCTGCCCTTGTTTATGGCTTCGTTTAAAGACCAGACTATGAACGAAAGGCCTATAAAAGTTGATGTTGCTGAAGATCAGACCTCATCGGAACGACCAGGTCGTTCGTCATACAAAGGAGGAAGAAGTGGAGAACGTAGTAGTGACCGGGGCGGAGATAGTGGCGGTTATAGAGGTGGACGTAGCGGAGGTGGTGACCGTGGCGGTTCAGGCGGCGGCGGTTACAAGAAAAGCTATGGCGGATCAAGCGACAGACCAGCATACAAAGGTGGTGATCGCAGAAGCGATTCAAGCCGATCAGCAGCACGTTCGGATTCGGACAGAGGCAGCAGCCGGCCAGCTCCAAGCGGCGAACCCTGGTATAAAGAACAAGCCGGGAAACCGGGAAGGAAAAAGAAGAGGTTTTAGTTTTGTGAGTTGACGGAGTGAGTGGGAGAAGGGGAGAGTGGGCGAAGGGGCGACTGAGAGAATGGGTGACAAGGAGAGGGGGTGATTGGGCGATTGGGCGAGGGTCGATGGGCGATTGGGCGAGGGGCGGCAAGGAGAAATGGTGCTAAAGGAAAATCGTCAACATAAGCCAGAACTGATTATTCCGTTAAAAACAAAAAACGCCTCTTTTCAGGGGCGTTTTTTTTGTGTTTTTACTGAAAAATATATCCTTGCTCTTGCACTATTCCCTATTCCCTATTCACTATTCACTATTCCCTATTCACTATTCCCTATTCACTATTCACTATTCACTATTCCTTCGCTCCCATCCATCTTTCAGCTTCAATGGCAGCCATGCAACCGGTGCCTGCTGCGGTTACAGCCTGTCGGAAAACATGATCCTGCACATCCCCTGCGGCAAAAACGCCTTCGATATTAGTACGGGTGCTTCCCGGGATAGTTTTAATATATCCTTGTTCGTTCAATTCGAGTTGATTTTTAAAAATGTCGGTATTAGGAGTGTGACCAATGGCAACGAAAAACCCTTGAATTTCAATATTTTTGATCTCACCTGTTTTTGCATTTTTCAGCCTGGCGCCGGTTACCACCTTGCCATCACCGGTAATTTCTTCGGTAACATGATTCCAGATTATTTCGATATTAGGCGTATTCATTACCCTGTGCTGCATTGCCTTTGAAGCACGAAGTTCGTCGCGGCGAACGATCATAAATACTTTACGACCAAGTTTTGCCAGATATGACGCTTCTTCACAGGCAGTATCGCCACCTCCGACAACTGCGATATCCAAACCTCGATAGAAAAATCCATCGCAGGTAGCACAGGCAGAAACTCCGTGACCATTATAGGTTTTCTCCGATTCGAGTCCAAGCCATTGTGCAGTGGCACCAGTTGCTATAATAACGATTTCGGCTTCTATTACTTTACCACTGTCGGTTGTAGCTTTGAAAGGGCGATTTTGAAAATCAACTTTATCGATTATTCCGAAACGAACATCCGTACCAAAGCGCTCAGCCTGATGCTGTAAGTCTTCCATCATAACCGGCCCGGTAATGCCTTTCGGGTATCCGGGGAAATTATCAACTTCGGTAGTGGTTGTGAGCTGACCACCCATTTGCAAACCGGTGTAAATTACCGGCTTAAGATCAGCACGGGCAGCATAAATAGCTGCAGTATAACCGGCAGGACCGGAACCTATGATAAGGCATTCTACTTTTTCGAATTCAGAGGATGACATGATGTTTTATATGTTTAAAAGTGTGCAAAAGTAATGTATTATAACATAATGACATAAATTATACCACTCCTAATTTAACCAAATATCTCAACAAAAAAGCTGCCATGGATATGACAGATTGGCGGACACAAAATCTCTTTTCGCTTATTGAGGTGCATAAAATCTCCTCAAAAATTTGTGAATCTGAATATCCTGAAAAATCGATAAATCGATAACGCTCAGATAATTTATATTTTTATAATGTATCCTTATCCCCGGTTCTTTCATTAACTTTGTATCACTTCCGGTTCAATCCAAAAAGAAATTGAACAGATAATATTTTTACTCAGAAGGCGCTAAAACTAATGGAAATCAATTAATTTAAAACCATGGGCCTAAATTGGATTATCATCATACCTGTCGCAATTGCGGCGCTAGCTTTAATCATCTTTTTAATTCTCCGCAATCTAAAAGATGCCAAAGAGCTTGAACAAAACATAATTAACGAGGAAAAAACAACTCTTCCCAAAGAAGATGATACAGAAATAGAAACTAATGATTGATTGTTTATCATGGAAACAATAAAAAAGCACTTACAAAACAAATTGCAAGTGCCTGATTATCATTATGTCGGAGTGGTCAGACTCGAACTGACGACCACTTGCACCCCATGCAAGTACGCTAGCCAACTGCGCCACACCCCGATCATTGGAGGGTGCAAAAGTAAGTAATTTCTATTTCAAAATTCACAGCTAATGAATTTTCTTTGCTATTTGCAGCAACTGCTTATATTCTAATCTCCAAAAATCTAAACCGGTATTACATCGGCCAAAACTCAGAATGTCGAACTCAGATTAATTTAACATAATTCCGGGAAGGGAAATTATACAGGACAAACAAATGATTGGGTTATGGTATTTACTTAAATCTTTGAAACTCGCGGTGAAGCTATGATTCTGGAATCAAAAATAAAGAAAAGAGGAGCTAGCAGGTTTCTTTCCGACCTGGACGGATAGCGTATGGCACTGGTAGTGCCATGGCCGTCAGTTCGAGTCTCACTCAGGAATAAACATCAGTAGTTCATACAATTCTGTATCAGTAAGGTTTTCTTGTTCCGACTTATCGTAAATTGAAAGCAAATAAACGGTATGGTCGGTTACTGTAAAATTGGTTATTACCCTTGCCCCACCTCTTTTGCTTTTCCTTTTGATGCTATGGCTATAAGGATTTTAAAACAATTTTTACCGATTGCTTTACCCTGCTCAGGGTTTTCTTTAAGTTCCGCTATTAGTTTCAGCAGTTCCTTTTTTAGCGAGGCGTATTTCCTGATGAGCCTTTTTGCCTGCTTTTCAAATACCGCAATGGATTTTACACTATAGCTCATTGAGAAAATCTTCAGCGTTTCGGGCTTTCTTCTTGCGGTTTCAGCACCCGAAAATGATAAATTGTTAATAACCATAGATTTTTTAACTTTAAAGCAGCTAAATAATTACTACTTTTGTTAAATGAGGCGAAATTAATAATCCCATAATACCGAAGGAGTTCTGCAGATAAGCCGCTGAAGAACAACTGGTTTTCAGGCCGGAAGGCTATGTTTATAGTATTGCGATGGATTATGGTGGAGAACATGGCTTGCTGGATAATGTTATTGTGGTGGATTTGTAGTAACCACGCGAAAGGAGTCGCGCGGTAGCGGGGGGCTTGTAATGGCTGAAAGCAAAGAAATTGAAGGTGAAACATCAAAGAAAGGAAAGCCTCGAAAGGTAGGTTATATTAAGATGCCGGTTATTAATGACTTGAAAGAAGATACAATAACCCCTTTGAAGCGGATATTCATATTAAATAAAAGACAACGGAACTAATGAAAAAATTAATCCTATTAGATTTCATTTTGATACTATTCGTGATAAACTCATATTCACAGAGTATATTCTTAGGATTTGAGCAGTCTCAATGCGGATTAATTGAAAATCATGGATATACTTATACCAACGAGCGAGGCACATGTAGCTCTCATAGTGCTATTTACAAAATCTTTTTAAATGATAATTTAGCTTACGAAAAACCTTGTGAATATTTACAGTTTTATTATGTGGACACAATGTTTTTTATCAATGATTCAACAGGATTTATAATTGAAAAATACTTAGACGCCAATTATATTGTTTACAAAACAAAAGATTATGGGGCAAGCTGGTTAAGATTAGGCTGGGGAGGCCCAACTTATTGGGGATTTTATTTGGTTAATGCGAACAATGTCTATCTTATTACTGGAGCTAATGGCAGTGGGCCTTTAATAACAAGAGCATCGGATATAGAAAACAAAAATCCTCCATATTATGATATTACTATAACTGGAAACGAAGCCATTATTAACGATACAATTTCGGGTAACCCCTTATGCGGCCATGATACATTAAGTTTTAAAGTGATAGATGGCACCGATACAATCACTTATATAATAGCGTTGAAGAGTAACCCGTTACCAAATGCAACTTGGGAATTACCTGTCGCGCAGTTCGAAGTTTATCCGAATCCTTGTAGCGACTACGTTTGTTTCCCACAAAATGTATTGAAAAACGAAGTGTGGACATGTAAGATATATTCTGTGGATGTAAATCTCGTTATGACAGACAAAATAATTGACAATTGTGTATATGTTAAAAACCTTAAATCAGGAATTTATCTGATAATAATACAAAATGGTAATACAATAATGACAACAAAAATAATAAAGCAATAATATCGATCAACAATCCGTTAACAATTTCCAATAGACTCATTTTCAACAATATATAAAATCGCCTTTTTATATACAAATATACTCAGACATCCAGGACCTAACCTTGAAAATCAATCACTTAGGTTCCTATTAGCCCCACTACCGCGCGAATCCTTTCGCGTGGGGGTAGATATTTGTTACTTTTATTAAATGAGTTCTGTTTCCGATAGTGTTCCAAAAAAATAAACAAAAACAATTGCTATCCGTAACATTCGGCTACAGATAAAATGTTGGAATAAGAATTTTTAGAAAAAAATGAATTTTCAGAATTGGTTTGGACATAAGAATAAAATCCGTTTATGCTTATTCAGTATTCCGTTTTTTCAAATTATTTAATCCCGGACATAATACCCAACTTTTGCAGCCTACTCTCTGCAGCTATAAGTTGCTTTTTAATTACTCTCTTCATGTTCGATAATAGCATTCCATTTATCGTACCTGTTAATCTGCCGAGGTAATCCATATCTGCTGCTGCAATTTCAAAACCGACATCCAGATTTTGCTTAATATGCTCCGGGTTTGTTGATTTAGGAAGTGGAACAATTCCTTTTTGTAACAAATAGCGAATACATATTTGCGGAAGGGTGGTATTATACTTTTCGGCGATAGCTGCAATAGCTTTGTTTCCCATAATTGCACCCGTTGCAAGTGGCGAATACCCTTCGACCAAAATGTTGTTTTGGCGGCAGAACAGAGTAAGTCCCTTTTGCTTTTTACCAATGAAGTAACTGATTTGATTCACCATGGGTTTTATACTGCAGGTATTTATGATGGCATTTAGATCCGATATCTCAAAATTTGAAACTCCTATTGCCCGACAGCGACCACTTTTATAGATTTCTTCCATTGCTTTCCATACTTCTATATTCCCTGTTGAGTAATCGTATCCTTTTCTTTTCCAGGGCCATGGAGCATGAATCAGGTACAGGTCAAGATAGGCGAGTCCCAGGTTTTTCATTGTTTTATCAAAACTTTCAAATGTTTCCAGATAGGTTTTAATTTCAGCCGGTAGTTTTGATGTCACAAAAATCCCGCTCCTGTTACTTCCACAATCATTCACAGCCCGGCCAACGCTTGGTTCATTTCCATAATTTGAGGCCGTGTCAATGTGTCTGTACCCGTTTTTCAATGCACAAGTTACCGCATTATAGGCAATATCTCCATTTGGTATCTGCCATGTGCCAAAACCTATCGAAGGAATTTCAACTCCATTGCTTAACGTAAATACCGGAATTTTTGCCATCAAATTTTCGATTTAAATTTATTTTGGACTACTGAGCCTTCTCAGGAAAACTCAATGATACTTTGAGTGGGAAAAGTATCGCATACAACGCATGTTCTGATCCGGTTTCCCGGCATTGATATAAAACGCAGAAATCCTTTAGCAGTGCTGCTGCTAACTAATTGTTTCTGCTTTTACATAAGGAATTGAAATACTAAATATTGACCCCTTCCCAGGCTCGCTCTCAGCCCACAACCTTCCATTCAGAATTGAGGCAAACTTCTGAGCAACAGTTAACCCGAGCCCAAGACCGCCGTACTGACGTGTAGGAGTTTCATCAACCTGGCGGAAGCGCGAAAAAATGAATTCCAGCTTATCCTGCGAAAAGCCAATCCCATCATCCTTTACATAGAAATCGATAAAATTATTTTCGCTGAATGTATAGCCGATTTCAATAAACCCTTCGTTGGAGTATTTCAGGGCATTATAAACCAGGTGACTCATAGCTCTCTTAAGTTTATATGAATCAGTCATAATGCTGAAATTAAGGTCTTTATTTGCTTTATTTACTTTCACAACAATGTCTTCTTTGCCTACGTTGGCTTTCTCCAGATTAATCCATGTCACCAGCGAATTCAGCAGATCATTCACATTAGCCAATTCAATATCAACACCTGTAACTCCCGATTCGAACTGGGAAATATCAAAAATATCATTGATAATTTCGAGAAGCGAATCAACATTCCGGTTAATAATATTGGCATAGGTAACTTTATCGTCCTCGGGCATCGAAGGATTTGCGATTAATCCGGCAAAACCCATAATGGCATGCAATGGCGTGCGCAGTTCGTGCGACATGTTACAAAGAAACGCTGATTTTAGCCTGTCCGACTCCCCTGCTTTCAGGCGAATGAGGTGCAGCTCTTCTTTAACACGATCCAATTCGTCGACAAGTTGTTCATTTTCTTCTGAAAAGGTGTTATGAGTCTTAAACAACAAAGTGAATTTGCGTTGCATATTAAAATACAAGCCCAGCGCAACGGCAGCTACCACGGAAAGTATAATAATGACAATGATTCCGGCTATATTCATCTTTACTAATTTGATTTTATATGGGTAAAGATCGTAATAATTACTTACATGTTAAAATTAAAAAATTGCAAACTGGTAAGCAGATCACAGTTTTTTCAGGGTGAAATACGATGGATTCCAATCGGGTACTTTTTCATTATTATTGAAGTAAGCTTTTGGTAATCCTGCTCGTTTGCGACAAAATCAAGCTGATTGGTATCAATAAGCAATACTCGTAAACCTTGCTGTTGTTTGATATAATCAATGTATCCCTCCTGAATTTTCCGCAGATAGTCATCTTCTATTTTTTGTTCATATGCGCGGCCACGCATTTTAATATTCGACTGTAACCGATCAATATCGAGGTATAGGTATACCAGCAAATCAGGTTTAGGCAATACATTATCAATAATCGAAAAGAGGCGCGAATACAACGTAAATTCCTCACCATTAAGTGTTTTCTTTGCAAAAATCAATGATTTCAGAATAAAATAATCCGCAATTGTTACCGGGTGAAACATATCCTGAACTGCAACCTGACTTTTAAGCTGTTGAAACCGGTCGGCCAGAAATGAAAGTTCCAGAGGGAAGGCATATCTTGCCTGGTCTTCATAAAACTTAGGCAGAAAAGAGTTGTCTTCGAACTGTTCGAGAATAAGCCGTGTGTTAAATTCCTTTGACAAACGGGTTGCCAGAGTAGTTTTTCCGGCACCGATGTTACCTTCGATTGCTATGTAATTGTATGGAATATTCATCAACCTTTATTCAACACTGTGTTGGTGTATCATACATTCTCTAAATTCATTTTTCTCTACAACCGCGGTAATACCGCTTACATCTGCCAAAAGGCTGTGAAGCTCCGAAATTGTTTTTTTTAGCACTGGATGAATATAACCCGGAGCAATTGCCATTAAAGGTTTTAATACGAAATTACGCTCATGAAGGCGTGGGTGCGGAATCACCAGATTGTCATCTGCAACCTGAATTTCATCGTAAAACAGGATGTCGATATCAATAATTCTGCTGCTGTAGTAGTGACCAGACCTCACCCTACCAAGCTTCAATTCAATTTCGAGCAAGGCTTTAATAATTTGCTGTGGCGACAAATTAGTTTCTACAAGCAGTACCTGATTGTAAAAATTCGTTTCTGCCTCAAAACCCATTGGCTCCGATTCAACAACCGGGGATAAATTAATTATTGTACCAATCTGCTTTTCAATAAGTTTCGCTGCATCAACAAGCGAATTTAACCTATCGCCTTCATTGCTGCCTGTCGATAAATAAACTTTTGCCATCGGAAGTATGTTCGGGTCAAAGGTACAATTTGAGTTTAACTTCTGTTATAGGTTTTGCCTACAAGTTTTGAACAGTTAGTACTGTAATTGGTTATTTATTTCAGATCAGACGAAATTGTATAAGACTATAAAAACCTACAGAATACTCTAATCTAAATCTGCCGTTTTGTCATAAGCCTCTATATGACTATACTTTAACGAATGTCAAACGTGCAAGCACAAAACAATTAAGTACCGAACTGATTTCACAAGAGCAGCTTGTTGCGTAAATCACAACATCCGATACATGTAATTCAATACAATTTCTGTAACTTCGTGCATAATTAACCGTCTTATAGTTCAAATCATAAACAACCATAAAAATGAAACAATTTTTTAAGTTTACTTTCGCATCCATGCTTGGGTTTCTGCTTGCCGGATTCCTGGTATTTATTATTTTTCTTGGAATTATAGTTTCGGCAGTATCCGTCGGGAAAAAGGAAGCCGTTGTGGTTCCCGAAAAAACAATACTTACGCTTACTCTCGACCAGCCGGTGAGTGACCGTTCATCAGATAATCCTTTTGCTCATTTCGATTTTACCAACCCAGACGCCGGAAAAAGGATAGGCCTGAATGATATAATCAGCAATCTGAAAAAAGCTACAGCTGATTCAAAAGTTAAAGGTATTTTCCTCGAGTTAACTGATATTCCTGCCGGACAAGCTACCTTGGAAGAGATCAGGAATGCGTTGCTCGACTTCAAGAAATCAGGCAAATTCATTGTTTCTTATTCTGAAGCCTATACACAGAAATCATATTATCTGGCATCCGTTTCGGATAAAATATATTTAAACCCTGCCGGAGATATGGAATTTAAAGGGATGGTTGCACAAGTGATGTTTTTCAAAGGATTACTTGATAAAATAGATGTTGAGGCACAAGTAATACGCCACGGTAAATTTAAGAGCGCCATTGAGCCGTTTACACTTGATAAAATGAGTGAATCCAATAAGGAACAGACACTTACTTTTATTAGCGGCATGTGGAACCACATATTGGCAGGCATATCAGCAAGCCGAAAAATATCCGTTGACGATCTTACCGCAATAGCAAATGAATATAAAATACAGTCGCCACAGGATGCCGTGAAACTAAAAATGGTTGACAAACTTATGTATAAGGACGAAGTGCTGGACGAATTGAAAACGCGCGTGGATGTTAAAGCAATCAAAGACCTTAAATTAATGAAGTTGGCCAAATACACAAATGCACCCGAAGCGGATAAAAAAATATCAAAGGATAAAATTGCTGTTATTTATGCTACCGGATCCATTGGCAGCGGCGAAGGTGATGACGAATCTATCGGATCGGAAACGATATCGAAAGCTATAAGAAAAGCACGTCTGGATGATAAAGTTAAAGCTGTAGTTCTTAGAGTGAACTCGCCGGGTGGTAGCGCTTTAGCTTCGGATGTTATATGGCGC
>JBBSDC010000102.1:0-14607 GCA_038249705.1 Bacteroidales bacterium
GGTGACACAATCGATCCAACCAGTCAAATAAATATTTTTCATCAATTACGACTTAATCACTTGATTAAAAGGGATATAAAGTTTTAAAGTAATGGCAATCCTTAGAGATTCAATAAAGTTTTACTCTGAAAAATCCCGAAGGGATGACATGATTCTGGAAAAATAAGTTCTTTGAATGAATTAAACCCTGAAGGGGTGAAACAATCTATCCAACCAGTCAAATAAATATTTTTCATCAATTACGACTTAATCACTTGATTAAAGGGATATACAGTTAATAAATACATGGATTAACCAAGCAGTTATAAATAAAAATCCCCTATAGAGTTAACCAAGGGGAAAGTTATCAGAAAAAAATAGTTTAATCGTCTATTGATCTGTTTGTGTCGAATCTTTTGCCTCATCAACTTCTTTTTCTATGATTTCTTCAATAATGTCTTCATTTTTCCCTTCTATAGTTTCGGCTATCTCAGTAGCAGGTTCAGCAACAGTTTCACTTGTGTCTTCAGCTGAGTTCCTGATCTTTTCCTCCAGCTTATCAACTACAGCAGCTGCATTAGCATCTAATTTTTCAAACGCATCTTCAGCCTTATCTTTCAGGTTTTCACCAAAATCTTTTACCTTTTCGGAAGCTTCTTTTGCAGCTGCTTTTACATCATCAATAACGTCATCAAGTTTTTCCACTACATCTTTTGTAAATTCCTTCGCAGTCTCTATGCCTTGAACCGCTTTTTCCTTCAGTTCTGCTGCTTTAACACTCGAAGCATCTTTAAGCCCGGCAGCTTTGGCCGAAGTTGCATCTTTTAATTCTGCTGCTTTTGCAGCGGTAACATCTTTTGATGTACCAAACAGTTTTTTAACGATTCTACGAATCCCATATTATTGTTATTAAATGATTTGTGAGGCAAAAATACGAAATTCCGAATAGCTTGGCAATAGTAATTATTATATAAATTTTGTCAGGAGATTGTTTTTTATTCAATCATTCCAGGGCGACGGGATTTGGTACGTTCAATTGATTTCTCATGCTGCCATTTTTTTATTTCTTTTTCATTGCCCGACATTAATACATCAGGTACCATCCAACCGTTATAATCCGAAGGTCGGGTATAAACCGGCGGCGACAGTAAATTATCCTGAAATGAATCGGAAAGAGCAGAGGTTTCGTCACTTAAAACACCGGGGATTAAACGGATAAGAGCATCTGTTACAACTGCTGCTGCAAGTTCGCCACCGGTAAGTACATAATTCCCAATTGAAATTTCCCTGGTAAAATAATGTTCGCGAAGTCTTTCATCTATACCTTTATAATGGCCACACATCAATATGATATTGGTTACCATCGAAAGTTTGTTTGCAAGCGGCTGATCAAATAATTCTCCATCAGGTGTCATGAAAATAATTTCGTCGTAGGTTCTTTCTGATTTTAGTTTTTCAATGCAATCAGCAATAGGTTGTATCATCATTACCATGCCGGCGCCTCCGCCAAAAGGATAGTCGTCAACCTTGCGGTGTTTATTTTCAGCAAAATCACGCAAGTTGTGCAGGTGAATTTCGGCATGACCTTTCGACTGTGCACGCTTTATCATAGAATGGTTGAACGGACCATCAAACATTTCAGGAAAAATTGTAATAATATCAATTCGCATAAAAACTGGCTTTTACAGGCGCGAAATTACACTTTTTACGCCAGTTACTCCTTATTCATGGTAAGCAGAAACCCGATAAGCACTGATAATGAAAAGATTTCAAACTTTAGAACCTTATTGATTGTTATATTTGCACTTCAAATTTACTGTTTTATGAAAAAAACTTTCCTACTGCTGTTATCAGCATTTTTTCTTTCTACAATACTAAATGCACAGTCAACTGATTTTAAAACATATGTGGTGCATTTCAGTGATAAAGGTGTCAATATGGATGCTACTGTCAATCCGTCGTTATACCTCGCTGATAAAGCAATTGAACGTCGGATCAGGCAAAGTATCGCTTTTGATCAGTCGGATATTCCTGTAAATGAGGAATATGTATCATCTGTGGTAAAAACAGGGGCTAGGATATTAACCCGGTCGCGATGGTTTAACAATGTAGTTATTCAGGCTTCTCCCACTATGATGGCTGAAATTTCAAAAAACCCGGTAATCGCAAAAATAAGTATGATTGATGATGGCTCTTATATAGGTGTAACTTCAAAAAAGCCATTTTTTGAACCGGAAAAAATAACTCCCTGGGTAAACAGTATTACTAAAAAGGCAACTAATGATATCTATAATTATGGGAATGCCTATAACCAGATAAACCAGATTAAAGGACAATTCCTGCATAATAACGGTTTCAGCGGACAAGGCATGACCATTGCGGTATTGGATGCTGGTTTTAATTCGGTTGATATTATGACTTGCTTCGATAGCCTCCGCGCTAATAACCAGATTAAAGGAACGCGTGATTTCGCGCAACCAGGTAATAATGTGTACGCTACAACAATGCATACGCATGGAACCAGTGTACTTTCCTGCATGGGCGCCTATGTTGATGGTCAGATGGTAGGTACCGCGCCAAAAGCTGATTACTGGCTTATACGTACCGAAGTAGGTGAATATGAAAAGATTATTGAAGAATATTTCTGGGTAAGTGGCGCTGAGTTTGCCGATAGTATAGGAGCTGATCTTATAAATTCTTCACTTGGTTATACTGAATTCGATCCTCCGTCAACTACAAACCACACTTATGCTGATATGGATGGAAATACTACTTACATAACTCAAGGAGCCGATAAAGCGGCAGAAAAAGGCATTCTTGTTGTTAATAGTGCTGGTAACTCAGGCGGCGATTTTGATCCATGGAAATATATTGGTGCTCCTGCTGATGGCGACAGTGTTTTTTCAATAGGAGCTGTTGATGCTAATGGCTACAGGGCAGGATTCAGTTCATTGGGTCCAACATATGACCGAAGAATTAAACCAACTGTTTCGGGACAGGGTCAGAACAGCTCCATTTATTCTCCTGGGGGATTAAGTATCGGCAGTGGTACATCATTCTCATCACCAATCATTTGTGGAATGACAGCTTGCTACTGGCAGGCATTTCCACTGCTAAATAACATGGAAATAATTGAAGCTATTAAAGCTGCCTCAAACCAGGCAAGTGCACCGGATTCGCTACTTGGATGGGGGATTCCGAATTATGAGTTGGCTTATACCTCACTCTCTGTAACTGATCATTCTATAAAAGTGAATCTTACAATTTACCCTAATCCTGTTTCCGACAAACTTACTATTGGGTTTCCAACGCCTATCAATGGAAAATATAGCCTCGAAATATTAGATATGCAGGGTAAAATAATTTTTTCGCTTCCTGGAGAAGTTAATTCATTGCGTAGCCTTCAGGTAAATGATATCAGTTACTTGCCGGCTGGTATATACCTGGTAAAAGTTTCGAACGGTACTTTTATCTTTTCCGGTAAGATTTTAAAGAAATAGTTTAGCCTCACGCTTTTAAAAACCGGTTCGTTAAGCCGGTTTTTTTTGTGTATAAGAAAGAAGGGTATATCCAAGGAGAAAGATTTATAAGGATATTGGTGTTGCTGGGTATCTGTCTTTCGCCAGCCTTTTTTAATAGTTTGAATACCTTATCAAAACCTCTAAAACAAAGGCAGGCTTATAGCGTGAATTTTGTATTCATAGCGTTTAATTTTTCAAATTTATTTACAATGAATCAGTTCATACGATTTTGTAAAATCATCAGCTTGTTATACGTGGATTTATATATAGTTGTTCTCGATTCGAATTTATAAATTGAGATCGCACACAACATTAATATTATATTGGAATTCAATAAATTAGAAGTAGAAAATAGCATTCGTAACTCGTTGAGATTTCAATATTTAATCATTCGCTTATAACCATAGGTAAATTTTAGTCAATAATAGCATTGAAAAATGTCATGCATTTATTCAAAAATATATTTCTTTAATATTTACATTTTCTGTTTACGTAAAATCTGATTCTCCTTAATTGGCATCGGTAGGTGAGTGGCTTGTCAAATCACTAAGGTGTTTTCTTTATTTAGCTGTTTACAAAATCCAGTATCATTAATACGACAAATGTAAACACGGAATACAAATGTGAATCATTAATATTTTCACAAATGCAAATACTACAATTTACAAATGTATATAACCATACTAATTGTATTTAAGTTATTGTTAAAAAGCGTTTTATACAAATGTAATTACAGTGTTTACAATTGTATAATACTACAAATGTAAAATATTGCTTTATTAGATAAATTATTATTGTTTAATGTGCTATTATTCAGTTATATATAGTTCTTATTTTAACAGTAACTTCAAGTAAAACGAAATATTAAGGATTCAGATAACTTAAAGTAAAAAAAAGTATTATTCGTTTGTAAATCAGTATCATATATCATTTAATTAAATTGTATATTTAAATGTAAACTAATAGGTTATTGAACATATCTTTATTCACCAGATTAACCTTAGTATATGAATATTTAATGTTACATTTGTAGTGTTGATAACAAAATATCAGTTTACAAATGAAAGACCGGATTATATTACTTATCAAAGCAAAGAATTTAACCGCCGCACAGTTTGCCGATGAAGTCGGTGTACAGAAATCGAGCATATCGCATATTATCTCGGGTCGCAATAACGCAAGCCTCGATTTCATACAGAAAATCCTTGTGCGATACCCGGAGGTTAATATGGAGTGGATTATGCTCGGAAAAGGTTCGATTTTTAAAGGTGCTGATTCAGCTTTAAATGTCAGTAATGACGAGGCTTTGAAAATGGATTCCAATACGGTTTCAGCTTCTGTGGATTTGTTTTCTTTATTCAATCCTGATAATGGCCAGAAATTTCGCAACCACGACAAGTTAAACCTGGATGAAAATCCGGATGAAATTTCAAAAAAGGAAGACATGCGAATTCCAACCGATATTTCTGAATCAGAAAAAAAAGAATCATTGCCTGAAGAAAAAGCTCAGAGGCAGGAATATATTCCGGTCAGGTCAGGGCACAGAAATACCCAAACGAAAACAATATTGAAAATCGTTGAATTTTATTCTGACAATTCATACAGGGAATATTTCCCTGAGTGATCAGATCCTATCGAAACGGGAAAAGAAGAAATTGGCTTCAATTTGTGCATTCTCATCGCTATCCGAACCATGCACAGCATTATTCTGAATAGAGGATGCATAAATTTTGCGTATAGTGCCTTCAGCAGCATCAGTCGGATTAGTTGCACCGATGAGTTTACGGTAATCCTCAACAGCATTTTCTTTTTCAAGAATAGCTGCAACAATAGGTCCGGAAGTCATAAACTCTACTAAGCCATTAAAAAAGGGTCTGTCTTTATGAACAGCATAAAATGCTTCGGCATCTACCTTATGCATTCGCGTAAGCCGTAAAGCTTTTATTTCGAATCCGTTAGAAATAATGTGATTTAAAATTGAACCTGTAAATCCAGCTTTAAAAGCATCAGGTTTAATCATTGTGAAAGTGGTAATTCCAGACATAATAGTCAAAATTGCAGTTACTACAAATATAAGTTTTTAATTACAACAACGAATGGATTATAAAGTTTAAATTGGTAATTTTGCACATCTAATTAATTTCAATAATTTTAAATTTTGAGCATTTCTGAAACTTCCATTGCTTATCTGAAACAACTCCTTGGCGAAAAGTCAGATGTACTGATTACCACGCATTATAATCCTGACGGAGATGCGATTGGGTCATCATTAGCTCTTTACCATTTTCTGAATTCGCAAGGGATAGAAGCAAAAGTTTTAATACCCAATGAACTTCCCTCTTTTCTGCAGTGGCTTCCGGGAGTTGAAAATGCTGTGTTATATTCGGATCAACCTGACCAAGGTAATTCAATGCTTGAGGAGGCTGATTTGATATTCTGTATGGATTACAATGGCCTCAACAGGGTAAAGCTTTATACGGATCAGCTTCGGGATGCTAAAGCAACGAGAATACTGATAGATCATCATGCTCAGCCGGAAAATGAATTTGATCTCACTTTTTCAGTTATTGAGGTATCTTCAACCTCTGAATTATTGCATATGATATTGGAAGAAGCCGGATTTTCCGATAGCTTGACAAAAGAGATGGCCGAGTGTTTTTTTGTTGGCATCATGACCGATACCGGCTCATTCAGTTTTGCCTGCAACCGCCCGGAAACATTCGAAATTGCAGCTAAGCTTATTAAAACCGGAATTGATGTTGAGCGTATTCACCGTATGGTTTATGATACCTATTCCGAAAGCAGAATGCGCTTGCTGGGTCAATGCCTGGGCTCCAATATGAAAGTTCTTCCTGAATTTGCAACGGCTTATATTTGGCTTTCTAAAGAAGACCTGGAGCAGTATAACTATCAGCAAGGCGATACTGAAGGTGTTGTAAATTATGCACTTAGCATTCAGAATGTTGCTGTTGCAGCTTTGTTTACCGAACGCGATGACCGTGTACGGGTTTCATTGCGAAGTAAAGGAGAGTTTTCAGTTAATGAGTTTGCCAGGGCACACTTCAATGGAGGCGGGCATAGAAATGCAGCAGGAGGCGATATTATTAAACCAATGTCCGAAACACTGTCCTGGTTCGAATCATTGTTGCCAGCTTATAGTGCAGAAATAATGAAATCACTCGAAAACTACAAATAATTAAGTAGCCTCGCTGATATGAGACAGAGATTGATCATTTATTTTTTAATTGTATTTACAGTAATTTCGTGCCATAATAATAAGGATACTGGAACTATAACTAAATTGACACAGGATCAGATTACAGAAAAATTGCTTGAAGGTAACAAGGCAGCTCTCGAATTTGAAAATGAGCAGATTGATAAAATTGTCCAACTCAATGGCTGGAATATGATTGAAACCGGAACCGGGCTTAGATACCAGATTATTGAAAAGGGAAAGGGAGTAAAAACATCGGTTGGGAAACAAGTAGAGTTCGATTTTGAAGTAAAACTACTTAATGGGGAAATAATCTATAGTTCGGATAAAACCGGAGCAAAAGAATTTATGATTGGGAGCGGTGGTGTTGAAAGCGGACTCGAAGAAGGAATACTTTTATTGAATGTCGGCGATACAGTCAGGTTTATTATCCCGTCCTATCTGGCACATGGATTATCGGGCGATCAGGATCAGATTCCAGCCAAATCGACTTTAATTTATACCGTAAAACTCATTAATTTAAAATAATTTAGCAACAATTAAAATTAACAGAAACACTAAAAGAAAATGAAAATCAGAACACTTTTTTACCTGGGAGCAGTAATTATTACAATGATGTTAGCATCATGCTCTAAATACTCTGGATTTACGAAATCCGATAGCGGTATTTATTACAAATTTTATGTGGAAAACAAAGACTCCCTCAAGCCCGTTGAAGGTAGTATTCTGACCATGAATATGATTTACCGGATGGAAATTGGCGGAAAAGACTCAATCTTATTCAATTCAGCTGATATGCCACGTGCATTCGAAATCAACCTGGCAAAATCGGAATTTAAAGGCGACATTTATGAAGCTTTCAGTATGTTACACAAGGGTGATAGCGCAACTTTCATCATAAATGCTAACGACTTCTTTACAAAAACTGCCAAGTATCCTACACTTCCCGAAGGTCTCGATTCGACTTCAATGCTGTATTTTGATGTTAAGCTTTTAAATGCTGAAACCATGGAAGAACGCCAGAAAGCTGAAACTCAAAAAGCAGAGAAACTTAAAAACGAAGAAGTCGGCAAAATACAGTCCTACCTTACGACAAACAATGTTACAACAGCACCTACCGCATCGGGTATTTATATTACTACTCAAAATGCAGGATCAGGACGTGGAATTCAAAAAGCTGATTTTGTGAAAATCAATCTTACCGTTACTGCCATTGATGGTAAAAAAATATTTTCCACCTTGGATAATGATCGTCCTATAACTTTTGAATTCGGACAGCCATTTGATACTAAAGGCTTTGAAGAGGCAGTAGCAACAATGAAAAAAGGTTCAAAAGCAACTGTAGTTGTTCCTTCGGTAATGGGTTTTGGCGAAAGAGGTAAAAAGGATATGAGTGGTCAGGATATTGTTTCTCCTTTTTCACCTATTGTATACGAAATTGAAGTGCTTGACCTGAAAACCAAAACAGAGCATGAAAAAGCGATGAAAGAAGAAGAAGAAAATGCTAAAAAAGCAGCCTCCGAAGCAATGGGTAAAGAACCTGCTTTAATTGAAAAATATGTTAAGGATAATAAAATAACTGCAAAACCAGGCGCTTCTGGTATATACTACATTGAGAAAGTAAAAGGGAAAGGCGCACTTGCCTCCTCCGGCAAAAAAGTAAAAGTTCACTATACAGGTAAATTGTTGAATGGAAAAGTTTTCGATTCATCGTTGGAAAGAAAACCATCAACACCTTTTGAATTTACAATAGGTAAAGGTGAAGTTATTCCGGGTTGGGACGAAGGAATTTCAATGATGAGTGCAGGTGGGAAAGCAACGCTTATTATTCCTTCGAAAATGGGTTATGGCGAGCGTGGTGCCGGAGCTGATATCCCTGCTTATTCGCCTTTGGTTTTTGATGTTGAACTGATTAGCATAAGCGACAAATAAAATTTATCAACTAATTGAAAGAAATGAGGCAGCTATGAAGTTGCCTCATTTTTTTTATAAGCTATAAAAAACGGATTTAGTAACGAAGCCTTATTATACGTTAAAGGCAATTGGGTATCGGCCTGTAAAATTGTGCATCCGGCAAAATATGCAACTGCATGACCGGCTGCAGTATCCCATTCCATAGTTGGGCCAAAGCGGGGATAAACATCAGCTCTACCTTCGGCTAACGTACAGAATTTCAGCGAGCTACCACGTGATATAAATGAAAGTCCTTTGTGAGCTTTTTGCAATTCGGCTATAAATGTCTCCGTTTCGAAATTCATATGTGAGCGGCTTCCTAAAACCAGGTAAGCATCGGTTCGGGTAACACAGGGCAGGCTTTCAGCTAAGCTCCGAATAGTATTGTAATTTTCAAGTTCAGATTTTTTTAGTCTACTTACGTCCAGCCTGTAGGAGCCATGCTCACTTCCCCAATACATAAAACCGGGAACAGGAGCATACACAACTCCGAAAACAGGTTTTCCCTGGCTAATCAGCGCTATATTAACGGTAAAGTCACCATTTTTTTTAATAAACTCTTTTGTACCGTCAAGTGGATCAATGAGCCAGAAATCAGTCCAGTTTTTTCGTATATCGTAATGAATATCAGCACCTTCTTCGCTCAGTAATGGGATTCCTGTATCTGAAAGTCCTTCTGAAATTATTAAATGCGCATTTTTATCAGCAATTGTAAGCGGACTATTATCCTGTTTATATTCAACTCCGAAAGGTTTGCGATACACCTCCATAATAGCTTTACCTGCAAGGAAAGCTGTTTGTAATGATTTAAGTATCACACTTTCATTAATATCCATCTTTTTTATTCTTTTTCCTTTTGTCAATTAATTCCTTGTATCCGAGCATTTCATCACGCAGGCGTGCAGCCTCGATAAAATCTAATTCTTTTGCTGCTTTTTCCATTGATTTCCGCGACTGATCATAAAACTTTTTGAGTTGATCATCATTCAGATAATTTACAACCGGATCTGCAGCGGCATTGATATTTTCCTTTTCCACATAAGCTTTAGCTTCGGTTTTATACTCAACATTGCCCGAAAAGCCTGAAGGATCAATAGATTTGATGATCTGGGTAGGAGTGATGTTGTGTTTCAGGTTGTAGGCTATCTGAATAGCTCGCTTCCGGTTTGTTTCATTAATGGTTTGCTGCATAGATGTCGTCATTTTATCAGCATAAAAAATAACTTTACTATTCAGGTTACGGGCGGCACGGCCGGCAGTTTGAGTTAGTGATTTTTCCGATCGTAGAAATCCTTCTTTATCAGCATCCAGAATGGCAACCAACGAAACTTCAGGTAAATCGAGGCCTTCGCGCAAAAGGTTAACTCCGATAAGTACGTCAATGGTACCCAATCTTAATTCGCGCAGGATTTCAACCCGGTCGAGTGTATCCACTTCCGAATGAATATATTTACAGCGAATGCCAAGCCTGAGCATATATTTCGATAGTTCTTCGGCCATTCGTTTAGTAAGAGTTGTTACCAGTATACGTTCATTTTTTACCGTACGGAGTTCAATTTCATTCAAAAGGTCATCAATCTGATTCAAACTGGGTTTTACTTCTATTTGCGGATCGAGCAGTCCGGTAGGACGTATAAGTTGCTCAACTACAACGCCCTGCGACTGATTAAGCTCGTAATCCGAAGGTGTAGCACTTACATAAATTATCTGGCTTAACAGAGTCTCGAATTCTTCGAATTTCAATGGACGGTTATCAAGAGCTGATGGCAGTCTGAATCCATATTCCACCAAATTTTGCTTCCGCGAACGATCACCTCCGTACATTGCCCTTATTTGAGGAACTGTTGCATGGCTTTCGTCAATTACCATCAGGAAGTCGGAAGGGAAAAAATCAATGAGGCAGAATGGTCTTGATCCGGATATCCGTCCGTCGAAATACCGGCTGTAATTCTCAATACCCGAACAATATCCAAGTTCGCGCATCATTTCAATGTCGTATGTAACCCTGTCTTCCAGTCGCTTAGCTTCGAGCGGACGACCAATTTCCTTGAAATATTCGACCTGTTTCACCATATCGGCTTGTATTTCCCAAATGGCTTCTTTCATTTTTTCTTTGGAAGTGACAAATATATTGGCCGGAAAAATTGTTATTTCATTGAGTTTTTCAATGGTTAACCCATTCAACGGATCAAAAGCTGCCAGGCTCTCAATTTCATCGCCAAAAAAGATAATACGGTATGAGATATCTGCAGAAGCAGGAAAAACATCAACGGTATCGCCTTTCACCCTGAATTTTCCACGGGTAAGTTCAAGCTCAGTGCGCGAATACAGGCTTTCGACAAGTGCATGAAGCAATTTATTCCGGCTCAGTTTATCGCCAACTGCTAAATGAATTACTTTATTATTGAAATCTTCAGGATTTCCGATACCATAAATACATGAAACTGAAGATACTACAATTACATCACGTCTGCCGGAAAGCAAAGCTGAAGTTGCACTCAGCCTTAACTTTTCAATTTCTTCATTTATTGACAGATCTTTCTCAATGTAAGTATTTGTTACAGGAATAAAAGCTTCAGGTTGATAGTAGTCGTAATACGAAATGAAAAACTCAACAGCATTTTCGGGAAAAAACTGTTTAAATTCACTGTAGAGCTGAGCCGCAAGAGTTTTATTATGACTCAAAACAAGTGTAGGGCGTTGCACCTCATGAATAAGGTTGGCGATCGAAAATGTTTTCCCCGATCCGGTTACTCCCAGCAATACCTGTGCATGATCGCCTCTTACAACTCCTTCGGTGAGTTGCCGTATTGCTTCCGGTTGATCACCGGTGGGCACATATTCGGATGTGAGTTTAAAATTCATAGGTCTACATTTCCCTGATTGTGAAATTATTGATTTTAGAATTGCTCAGGTTTAGTCAGGTAGCTGAAAACGCGCAACAACTGGAAAATGGTCGGAATAGTCTTTATTTATAGTCCTATGCTCGAGTGCGCTAAATTTTTCATCATGAAAAATATAGTCAATCCTGAGCATTGGAAGCATTTGCGCATGGGTTTGTCCTAATCCTGTTCCTGCTTCAACAAATGAATCATTCAGTTCGGAGGCAATCTGTTTATAACAGTAGGAAACCGGTGTATCATTAAAATCGCCGCTAAGGATTACCGGGTAAGGCGAATTGCGGATAAATTGAGTTATTGTTTCTACCTGCACTGCCCTTTTTATAAACGCATAACGCATTTTTCCGATAATTGCCATCGACTTATTTCTTAAACTATCATTGGTAGAAGGAGTTGACGTAATTTCACTCACAAAATTATAATCTTCCTTCCCGAATTTCACTGATTCGAGATGCAAATTCATAAACCGTATGGTATCGTTCCCGATTTTAATATCGCAAACCTGGCTGAAATTTACCTTACTGTTGGTGAATTCCAGTTTTTGTGTGTGTACAATCGGATACTTGCTAAAAACAGCCAGACCATACGGCAAACCTTTACTAGCTTTATTTATCAATTCAATATTCCGGTATTTGTAACCAGTCTTTTCGCAAATAGTATCTGCAAAATCAGCATTTTTACCTGCGCCACTATAATATTCCTGCACGCACAAAATATCTGCCGATTCTGAATTAATCAGGTCGAAAATAGCTGTCCGCGTAGCTTTGCCCGAAGGGTTTCGCCAGTTATATAAATCAAACAGGCGAACATTGTAAGACATTACTTTTATATTTTTTCCAAATTCAATTTTCTTTTCCGAACCCGAAAAGTTAATGAATGTCTTGATTTGATTGTATCCTAAGAGGATGGCTAGAAGAGATAAAATGAAATACTTTTTCAGAAAAACCAGCCAAAACAATACAAAGAATAAATTTAGCACAATAAAAACAGGGTAAGCGAGACCAGCGAACGCCAGAGGCCAGAATTTTTCGGGCGAAACGTAGAGTGATAAATAGGATAACAAAAGAAGCGCGATAAAGATAAAATTTACTACAACCATGATTTTGGTAAGTAGCGACATTTTTCCTTTCGGTTTAGATTTAGCTGCGCTTTTTCTCGTTTTTGCCACTTGCTGAAAGTTGATCTTTAAACAATTAGTATAAAATGGACTCTACTTATTTTTACTGCTGTTGAATAAAATGTCTTTTTCTTCAGCAGAAAGACTTGTGTATCCGCTTCGGGAAATTTTATCAAGTATAAGATCGATTTTTTGTTGCTTCAGTGCTTTTTGTCTGTTAAACTCTTCATCGCTTAGTGGTTTTGCTTTGCTATGAACTTTGTGTAACGGTTTGTTACGGAAAGGGTTTATATTCAGCAATTTAATTTGCGAAAGCCCCAACATTTGCGCAATATTGTAACGGATAAAAAGTATAAATAATGCGCCAGCGATTGCTCCACCCAAATGTGCAAAATGCCCGCCAGCATTCCCCGATCGGATCATAAGCACATCAAGAACAACGGTAAAAATGGCAATGTATTTTATTTTAACCGAACCTATAAAAAGCAAGTTTACGGAGTAGGAGGGGACCAGCACTGCAGTTGCAACTGTAATAGCAAGCACTGAAGCTGAAGCTCCTATGGTAGTCGCAATTTGAATTGAGTCCTGAAAAACCGGAAAAATATTGTACGCCACCATAAATGCTATTGCACCCGAAATACCTCCGATAAAATAAAGGGTATAAATTCTGCGGCCTGGCATAAATTCCATAAATATTTTGCCAAACCAGAAAAGCCAGATCATATTAAAGAATAAATGCAGAAAGCCTTCGTGCACAAACATATAGGTTATGATTGTCCATGGTTTCAACATCAGATTTTCAAATGAAGCAGGCACTCCAATCCAACCAATCAGTGTATTCAGGAATATCTGATCGCCAGGTATTCCTGAAGGATGAACCAGAAAACCTGCTAACTGAACTATTGCCAGAATAAACCAAACGGCCACATTCGCAGCAATTAGTTGCGTGAGAGCTGGCCGGAGCTTTACCAGACTTTTTAATCGTTCGGCTGCTGATTGATTATAATTCATTGTTTATGTATGTGTAACAAAGCTAATCATTTAATCCTTATTTCACCTTGTTAATGTGCTGATAACTATTGTTCCCAGTAATTATTCCGGTGTTTGTCGGCTTTCTTTTTCCAGTAGATAATCAGGAAGAACCCAAAAATCATTCCACCCAGATGTGCAAAATGGGCAACGTTGCTTCCATGATCGAAAAAACCTGATACAAGCTCAATTATACCAAATATGATGACAAACCATTTCGCTTTGATTGGAATAAAAAAGTAAAGGTAAATGAGTGAATTCGGGAAGAGCATACCAAAAGCCAACAACAAACCGTAAACAGCTCCCGAAGCTCCTACAACAACCGGCAGGTTTAAAAAATGCTCGCGGTAATCAGTTACAAAATGGATTGTTTCCTGCATCGCCTGCATATTACCAGGATCTTGCTGCAAGGTGGCATAATTTTGTTTAAAAACTTCAAATGCTGAATAAATATCTGAAGACGATTCCCTTAAGCTAAACTGATGTGTTGATACAAATTGATTTAAAGTGGCCATATCAGGATGCGTGATAAAAGCATCAATGCTTTGCAATACAGGAGTAATCTGGAAATAGAAAACAAGGTAATGTACTACTGCTGCTCCAATTCCGGTAATAATGTAATAGAACAGAAACTTTTTGGGTCCCCAAACTTGCTCCAAAACACTGCCAAACATCCATAACGCGAACATGTTAAAGAATATATGCGAAAAATTACCGTGCATGAACATATACGTAATGAACTGATAAGGAGCAAACTTATCTGCTGCAAAGTAATGCAGTCCAAGCAGATCGGTAAGGTCGATATTCAATGTGTTTCCTAAAACAATGGTTGCCAGGAAAAACAAGCCGTTGATAATAAGTAAATTTTTAACTACCGGTGGTAGAAATCCAAAC
>JBBSDC010000103.1:0-14562 GCA_038249705.1 Bacteroidales bacterium
ACGCGATGTTCGCGTCTCTTGTGACATATTTGTTGAAACCTGTTTTTCAGAGACGCGATGTTCGCGTCTCTTGTGACATATTTGTTGAAACCTGTTTTTCAGAGACGCGATGTTCGCGTCTCTTGTGACATATTTGTTGAAACCTGTTTTTCAGAGACGCGAGCATCGCGTCTCTACAGGTTTCCCATTGTTAAAAAACCTTTAACTTATACTTTGGTTGCGATATTGCCGTTTTAAAATCCAATATACTATCTTTGCCACCCAAATAAAATCTAAATGAGAAACACTTACTTATTGTTAATCACACTATTAGCAACTTTACCATTTATTACTTTTGCACAGAAAAATGTGCAGGATGACTCTGAAAAAGAAATCATGGCAGCCAAGCAGGTGCTTATGCGCACTGTCGGGATGAAATCTACATCATTTCTGTTTGAAAAAATACCTTCCGAAAATGGTCTCGATGTATACGAGGTTATAGCGGTAGGCGGCAAAGTGCAGGTAAAAGGATCGGGCACAATAGCTATGACCCGCGGCGCTTACGATTACATGCGTAAAGCCTGTAATGTGCAGTACACCTGGAGCAGCCAGAATATAACATTACCTAGAGATTTACCTGATTTAAACATTCCGCGTACCGTTTCGCCATACAAATTCAGGCAGTATACTAATGCGAACACTTCGGGTTACAGCACGGCGTTCTGGCATTTTGCCGACTGGGAAAAAGAACTCGACTGGATGGCGTTACATGGCATAAATATGCCCTTGGCTATGACAGGGCAGGAAGCCATATGGCAGAAAGTTTACAAAGATATGGGCATGACCAACGAAGAAATGGCATCATTTTTTACTGGTCCGGCATTCCTTCCCTGGCAGCGGATGGGCAATATTACGAAACACGACGGACCACTTCCTCAATCCTATATTGATCAGTCGATGGAACTTCAGAAACAGATTCTTACCCGAATGAAGCAACTTGGAATGCAACCTATTGTTCCCGGTTTTGCAGGTATTGTTCCGGCAGCATACTCAAGGATAAATCCTGCAGCTCAGTTGCGCGAATTGAAGGGTTGGTCCAATTTCCCTGCTGAATATAAGTCTTATATACTGGCACCGGGAACTTCGGATTTTATTACAATTGGCAAGAATTTTATCAATGAGTATAAACGCACTTATAATTCGGTAAATTATTTCCTGGCCGATCCGTTTAATGAAAGCGCTATCACTGTATCAGCCTCTAACCGTGACAGTGAACTGGCTATGTATGGCAAATCGATTTCTGATGCAATTGCCGCTGCCGATCCCGAAGGTATTTGGGTATTGCCAGGCTCATTCTTTTTGCACAAGGAGAGTTTCTGGGATAAAAATGCTGTAAAATCATTTCTGAGCCTTGTACCCGACAACAAAATGCTCATAATCGACATGGCAAATGAAAATTTAGCAGGGTGGAAAAAATACGAAGGATTTTACGGCAAACCATGGATTTACGGCGTAGTACCCAATTATGGCGGTAACTCCCAACCTGGCGGCGATTTGTATTTTTATGCTACCGATCCTAAAACAATGCTTTCAAATCCTCAAAAGGGAAATATTGCCGGATTCGGAATTTCTCCCGAAGGCACCGAAAATAATGAAGTAGTTTATGAACTGCTTACGCAAATGGCATGGACAAACAAATCGTTGAATATAAAAGAGTATTTCCCTGAATTCACGAAGCAACGTTATGGGAAAACTGATGCTACTATCACCGATGCATGGATGTGGCTGTTGGGCTCAGTTTATACCTATAAAAATGAACACGCTTTAAATTTTTATCAAGCCAGGCCGCCATACAATGCAAATGTAAATGTTAGCGATAATAATGGTTTCGATATGGCAGCCGACTTGTTTATCAAATCAATAAAACAACATGGCACAAACCAGCTTTTCAGGGTTGACCTTGCACAGGTTGTAACCCAGTTTGCCGGAAACAAAACGGATATTCTGTTACAAAGAGCTCTTGATCTGGACAATCTTGGATTAAAAGCTGAAAGTAAACGCGCCTTCGACAGGGCATTTGAGCTTATGCTTATGATGGATGCACTTACTTCGACAGTCCCCAATCAACGTCTTGAAAGGATGATTGAAAATGCCCGAAAATACGGTTATACCAAAGAGGAGTCTGATTACTACGAAGCTAACGTCAAGCGGCAATTAACACAGTGGGGAAATAATTCCACGCCGGCGCTTCACGATTATGCCTCGAAAGTATGGAGTGGGCTGATAAGAGGTTATTATTTAGGACGTTGGACAGCTTATGCAAATTCACTTCAAAGTGGTGAAGCCCTCGACCTCAGTGGATGGGAAACAAACTGGATTAACAAATCCGGTGCGCTAACCAAAGCACCAACTACCGGCGATATAAATGTTTATGCTGTTACTCTTTACAAAGCAGCTATTGAATATGTTGCCGAAAATATTCCTGATGTTAGAATATCAATGACTTATACAGGCAGCAATAAAGCGAAAGTTTCAATTACAGCACTTCAGGACAGTCTGGATGTATATTATACCATCGATGGAAAAACGCCTTCAACAGGGAGCGCCAAATACATTAATTCATTTGATATCGGTTTACCTGCTACTGTAAAAGCCGTTGCTTATAAAAACAACAGGCAGTCGGGTGATATCAATACGGTAAACATACCTGTTTCTTTTGGTAAACCGGTAAGCGTTACGCAACCTGCCGATAAATATAAGGCTCGTTCAGGAGCAACGCTTACTGACGGCGAAAAAGCTTCAGCCAATATGCCTGGTTTAAACTGGCTCGGCTATGAAGGCGAAAACCTGAGTGCGGTCGTTATGCTGGAAGGTAAATTCAAAATATCAAAAGTAACAATAGGTTACCTGCAAAAAAGCGATTCGTGGGTATTTGCTCCACGTTCGGTTATTGTTGAAACTTCGGATGACGGAATTAATTTCAAACCGGCAGGAATTGTAGATGTAGATGACAATCAATGGAATACACAAGCCAAACGAGCTAATCTTACAATTAGTTTCCCCGAAACGGAAGCTACACATATCCGCTTGCTGGTGTTTAACCGTGGCAATTGTCCGGATAACCATCCCGGAGCAGGTAAAAAAGCCTGGCTGTTAGTTGATGAAATTACTGTTGAATAAATTATTTCTGACATTATTTAAGAGCCACACTTTATATAGAGTGTGGCTTTTTTATTTTAATTCAATCAGGGAAGCATCTATTGATACTTTTTTTCGCTATTAATAATTGTTTGCAGAAGGAATTAATTTAATTTTATCCGCAAACAGCGTCACCTGACTTATTTATTTCATCCACGAATGAAAATATATTTTAAACCATTAATTATCAGCTGTATACTTGCTTTTTTGAGCATGAAGGTTACATTGGCACAATCTTCATGCCTGGTAACCCATTACACTCGCAATGCCTATAGTGCCGGAAGCCAGAACTGGTCAGTAGATATGGACAAACAAGGGTTTGTTTATGTAGCCAACAACAACGGACTTATGGTTTATAACGGTGTACAATGGAAATTGTATCCACTTCCCTCACGAACTATTATGCGCTCAGTATCAGTTGGGACCGATGAGCGGATTTATTCGGGTTCGCACGAAGAATTCGGTTACTGGAAAAAAGATGAAAAGCTTGGGCTGAAATATATTTCCTTAGTACCATCGCTTAAAAATTTCGACCTTCACAATAATGAGATATGGAAAATAGTTCAGCTTAAGAACAAAGTCTATTTCCAGGGATTCGCCTCCATTTTTGTTTACGATCAGCACACGGTAAAAAGCATCGAACTTCCCGGATCTATTGTTTTTCTGCTCAAAGCTGATAACCGTCTTTTTACCCAAACTGTGCAGGGAACTCTTTATGAGATAATTAACGACAAATTGGTTAGTTTAAGCTCCAGCCAACTATTGGCCGGCACCGAAGTAAGAACAATGCTTCCGTATAAAAACCGAACATTTCTGATTGGTACGTCTTCGAAAGGAGTTTTTGTATTCGATGGGAAAAATATAACACCATGGAATGTAGAAGCTAATAGTTTACTCAAAGAGTATCAAATTAATAACGGGATAATATTTGGCGACAAAATAGTTTTTGGAACCATTGTTAAAGGTGTATTTATACTTAATAACAACGGAAAAATATTGAACCACCTCCACAGCGAAAATGACCTTCAGAATAATACAGTGCTCTCACTTGCCGATGGTGGTAACCAAAACCTCTGGGTTGGACTCGATAATGGCATCGACCACATATCGTTTAACAGTCCGGTGGAAGTATACCCTGCACGTAACGATGCGTTTGGAGCTGTTTATACGGCTGCTTTATGGAAAGATATTCTTTATGTAGGCACTAACCGGGGTATTTTTACTTATTCGAAAACCGGCGACAAATTCGAATACAATAGTTTTCTGAATAATTCTCAAGGGCAGGTGTGGCAGCTAAAAGTTATCGACGGAACTCTATTTTGTGGCCACACCAATGGCACCTATATTATTGAAGGTAAATCTTTTAAAAGAATATCTGAGGTAAGCGGTGGTTATATGTTGCAAAAAATAACGTTTAAAGACCAGGAGTATCTTCTCCAAAGCACGTATTCGTGCCTGGTGATTTACAGGAAAAAAGGCACTTCGTGGGAATACTATCAACAGGTGGATGGTTTCATTGAACCTGCACGATTTATGGAGGCTGACCACTTAGGAAATATTTGGGTCGGGCATATTATAAAAGGATTGTACCGGCTCCGGTTATCGGATAAGCTGGATAGTGTAACGGAGAAAAATGTTTATGGTGTAAAAGACGGTCTGCCATCCAATTTCAATATCAGGGTTTTCAAAATTTCGAACAGGGTTGTTTTTTCCAATGGCGAAAAGTTTTTTACTTGGGACGATCTTAACCAGAAAATTATTCCTTACTCCGATTTTAATTCTGCCATAAATGAATTTCAATCAGCAACATCAATAATTCAGGTGGATGAGAATAGTTACTGGTTTTTGAAAAAAGATGAAGCGGCTCTTTTCAATATTCAAAATAATATACCTGAAATGATGTACCGGTTGATATTACCACAATACAAAATCAATCTGGTTGACAGCTACGAAAATATTGTTCCACTTACCGAAAACCTTCACCTCTTGTGTCTTGATAACGGCTTTGCTGTTTTCAATAAAGCTTTTAACAGCAATGCTGATACGGATCAGTCGGAACTTGTTTTTCGCGATTTCTTAAGCTGGCATTCCAATGGTGAAATACGTAATATCAACCTGTTGGCTTCTGATAAAACACTTAACAACTCGTATAATAATATCGCCATTTCATTTTCTTCGCTTAATAATCCGTGTTCGCGCAGGCTTTACCAGTATCGACTCGAAGGGATTGACAGCAGCTGGAGCAAATGGTCGGAACATGCCCGTGTGGAATACACGCGCCTCCCGGTTGGAAAATACAAATTTGAAGTACGAACACTCACCCTCAATGGCGCAATAACAGAACCTGTTGCTGTGAAATTTAGTGTTAATCCGGCCTGGTATGCATCAGTCCCTGCCGCTATTGCATATGTATTTATTTTATTGGGAGGAATTCTTCTGAGTCAGATTTTTTATCGCAGGCGCTTCGAAAAACATCACGAACAGCTGCGCATCATTGCCGATGAAAAGCGGGAAATGGAAAAACAACATGCCGCCCAGGAAATTATTGAACTTCAGAATGAAAAACTCCAGGCTGAGATTTCGCATAAAAACATGCAATTAGCCGATTCAACTATTTCGATTATCCGCAAAAACGAAGTGCTGATCGAAATTAAAGATGAGCTCGAAAAACAGAAAGAAGAACTTGGCTCCCGATACCCTGCACGGTACCTCCAAAGGTTAAGTACGCTTATTGATAAAAATATTTCGAACGATAACGATTGGGAAATTTTTGAAGCATTGTTTGACCAGGCACACGAAAATTTCTTCAAGCGGTTAAAACTTTCCTTTCCCGATCTTACTCAGAGCGATCTGAAACTATGCGCTTACCTGAAATTGAATCTTTCATCGAAAGAAATTGCTCCATTGCTCAATATATCGGTACGTGGAGTGGAGATACGAAGATACAGGTTAAGGAAAAGGCTCAAAATTTCATCAAACGAAAACCTGGTAGAATATATTATGAAGTTCTGACAATATAAGTAGTTTGAATTACCATATGCTTCCATAATTTATTTGCTTTTACTGAGACTATAGTTGTTCCTTTAAGTATTCAAAATACTTAAAAAGAATCTATTATCTCAGCACTTTATAATATCTTTTAAAATGTAAGATGTTTTCACCTCATCAATGTAAATAAAATAAATATTTTCACATAACATTTCATGTTTCATAATGTTCTCTTTATTAAAAAGTTAACAAAAGCTAAGACTACTTGTTGTATTATTGTATAGGTGCAAATCAACTGCTTCAAAGGCATGTAGTAATCATGATGATGTAAATAAGTAAAGAATTTGAAAAATAACAGTTTTATTTGCATGTTACAAGTTTCCTCAAACGATTGCGGAAACCAAAAAGATGAATACAAAATACAGTTTGAAGTGTAGTACTAACAGCTTGAATATACCATCACAAATAGAAATTAATGATTCCTATTATGAAAAAGTCACTACGAACAAACCAATTTATTACAACAATGAAAATTTCTATTTTCATCATTTTACTATTTTCCTGGTCATCGGTTTACAGTCAAACCAGGAGTATTACAGGTACCGTATCGGATTCGGAAACCAAAGAAACTTTACCCGGAGCTACAATACTTATTAAAGGCACAACAAACGGAACTACTACTGATATAAACGGAAATTTTACACTTGCGGTCTCCGGGCCATCTGCTATCCTGTTAGTATCTTTTATAGGATACGAAGACAAAGAAATAAATACTGAAAATCAAAGCGTTATCAATATACAAATGATAACACAAAAAACAATGCTCGACCAGGTGGTGGTAGTTGGTTATGGAACTCAAAAAAAGAGCGATGTAACCGGAGCTACTGCTACAATAAAAGGTTCAGAACTTACTAAACAGCCTGTTCTTACAGCCACACAAGCATTGCAAGGTAAAGTAGCCGGAGTTCAGATAATCGGGAGTTCACAACCGGGCTCTTCGCCAATAGTGCGCATTAGAGGAACGGGTACCATGCTTGCAGGGGCTAATCCTCTTTTTATTGTTGATGGAGTAATTACAAGCGATATCAACAATATTAACTCAAATGATATTGTAAATATCAACATCCTTAAAGATGCCTCATCTACAGCTATTTATGGTATGCGAGCAGCTAATGGTGTAGTAATTATTACAACCAAACAAGGCAATACAGGAAAGCTGAAGGTTAGCTACAATGGCAATGTAGGTTTTCGCTCGGCAGTTAACCTGGTTGAAATGGCCAACGCTGACGAATATTCGAATTATGTCAATTCAACTGCGCTGAATATGATAACTCCGGATATGATGGGCGAATCGACTGACTGGTTTTCCGAAATACTTCGTACCGGCATGCAGCAGAACCATAGTATTTCTTTACAGGGCGGAACTGATAAGGCAAAATATTTCCTCAGCCTCGGTTACCTCGAAGAACAGGGCATTGTGATTAACAACGACTTCAAAAGGTTTACAGCCAGGGCAAATAACGAATTTACTGTTTCGGATAAGGTAAAAATAGGCACAACTGCTTCTTTTTCTAATGGTAATAAACAGGATGTGAACCTTGGTGCTGCTTACAACGACGCATACAGGGCTGGTCCAATTATTGCTTCAAAAGTCGATGGTCGTTATGGAAATACTTCTGCATTCCAGAATGTTGGTAATCCGATTCTTGACATCGAAAATAATGATAACCAGACGATTGAGAACCGATTGCAAGCTTCGGGATATATTGAATATAAACCTATTGATTGGCTTTCGTTGAGGAGTACTATCGGCGGAGATCTAGGAAGCCGGAATTCACGTGTTTATGGCTTTGCCTTCCAGAATGACACTAAAACTTTCCTTATCGATGGCGGTAATCAATACCGCAAGCTAAGCGATCTTTCGATAAATAAGGCAAATGAATTCCGCTGGGTATGGGATAATACTGCAACCTACAGCAAGAAAATTGATAAGCATAACATTACCGCCTTAGCAGGGATGACCGCTGAAAAATACAGTTATGAGAGATTATATGGACAACGAAGTGATGTACCCGCTTCAAGAAACCTGTGGTATCTTGACGTTGGCGATCCCAATACTTCGCATAACGGTGGAAACGGTGATAAGTGGTCGCGGAATTCCTACCTGGGACGTATAAACTATTCGTACAACGACAGATACCTTTTTACCGGAACAATTAGGGCTGATGGCACATCAAGATTTCCGGAAGAAAACCGGTGGGGATATTTCCCTTCATTGGGAGTCGGTTGGTTAATTAGCAAGGAGAGTTTTATGGCTGACCAGATGGTTTTTGAAACACTTAAACTCAGGGCAAGCTGGGGTCGCGTTGGTAATGATAATATACCAACGGATTCATACCAATTAACGGTGTCAACAAATGCAGCCTATCCTTTTAGTAATGCAGGAATTGCAACAATTGGCAGTGCAATTACCGATATAAAAGATCCAAACCTACGCTGGGAAGTAACTGAAGAAACGGATCTCGGTATTGAATTCACTAGTTTAAGTGGAAGCCTTAGCGGCGAATTTGGCTTTTACAACAAAAACACCAACGATGCACTCATCAATGTAAGAATACCTGGCGTTCTTGGCGATCAGGATTCTTATGTGGTTACTAATGCAGCTTCGTTCCGCAATACGGGTCTTGAGTTTGCTTTAAACTGGCGTAAAGAAGTCACCAGTAAGCTCTATTACAATATAGGAGGTAATTTTACGTTTAATCAAAATGAAGTTACGGGGCTAAATGGCGGACAACCTTTTCTTGATGGAAATATCGGGGCTGCACAAGGTGCGGTAACAAGAACTGACAACGGGCAACCTATCGGAAGTTTCTATGTACTCCAGGTTTTAGGCATATTTCAGAATGATGAAGAAATTCAAAATTATAAAAACGCTGACGGAACTTTGATTCAACCTACAGCTCGTCCCGGTGATTTTAAGTACAAAAAAAACACTACAACGGGCGAAATAGATCCAATTAACGATAGGGTATATGTTGGTTCATACCAACCGAAATTCTATTTCGGGTTAAATAGCGGGATTACATATGGCAGTTTTGATCTGAGCCTCGATATTTATGGAAACGTCGGAAACCAGGTTTACAATGCAAAAAAAGCATTCCGACAGGAAATACTTGATAACGTTGAAAAAGACCAGGCATACAATCGCTGGACTACATCAAATCAATCTCAAACTGAGCCACGTGCCAACAGCGGGCGTCAACTTGCCTCCACGTATTTTGTTGAGTCGGGGACATATTTCAGGATCAATAATATGACTTTCGGTTATTCAATTCCGGAAGCTATATTAAAGCGAATCAATATCAGTAACTTACGAGTTTTTGTGACAAGTCAGAATTTGTATACCTGGCAGAAATACAGTGGTTTTACCGCTGAGCTACCCGGCGGACCGACCAATTCGGGGATTGAGATGAATGCTTATCCCAATTCGCGGACAATTGCACTTGGTGTTAATGTTGATTTTTAATCATTTAAAAAAAAGCAGAGAAATGAGAACATATATAAATGCAGCCCTTAGTTTTATTATGCTGATTCTGGTTGCAGCATCCTGCTCAAAGAGTTTTCTTGATCTTGATTTGGAAGGTAAACCAACTACGGCAAGCGATCCTTCATTATCCGAAAAACTTGTTACCGGTGTTTACAATACCCTTCTCCTTGGCGATACCTGGGGTGCAGGCGATATTCATGGGATCAGTTATATTTCGGCAACTAACATTATGTCCGATGATGCTGAAAAAGGCAGCAGTCCTTCCGACCAGGCAACGATAAATGAATTGGACAATTTCACATTAACAAGTACTAACTTGTTTGCCGCCTCATTGTGGAATGGTTATTATATTGGTATTTCCAGGGCTAACTTTGCATTGGCAAACCTTTATGAAGCGCAAGGAATTGAGGAATCACTTAAGAACAGGTACATAGGTGAAGTGCGTTTTCTAAGAGGATATTACTACTTCAATCTGGTTCGCTTCTTTGGGGGGGTTCCGAAAATACTTCGTGTCCCCAAAGATGCCAATGATGCAAATTCAGATCCAACCTTCCAGACCAGAGCTTCGGCTGATACTATTTATAAAGTTATTATTGATGACTTGACCTTTGCAATAAATTCACTGCCAGAAACTCAGGCACAAACCGGCAGAATAACTAAAGGAGCTGCACAGTCAATGCTTGCCAAGGTATATATGTACAAGAACGACTGGACAAAAGTGAAAGAATATACAGACTATGTAATTGGTTCAAATATCTACAGCCTTACAGATGACTATTCAACCATATGGAAACAGGCCGGAAATTTTAATTCCGAATCTATTTTTGAAGTGAGTACCGGTAAGTATGACAATTCCGATTTCGGTATTCAGAATTATTCCCAATTCCAGGGGCCTCGGGTTGGTGGATTGGGAGGGTGGCGCGACCTGGGATGGGGTTTCTGCACACCTACAGACAATTTAATCAGTGCATATGAGCCTGGTGACAAGCGGCTTGCTTCAACTATAATTTTTATTGATAACACCGGATCTTACAATGGAACAATTTTATGGGATGGATTCCGTATTCCCAGCAAGGATTCGGTCCAAAACCTATACTATAATTATAAAGCATATCATAGTGAGATAAGTAAAGAAGAGGATTTCTTTTATAACCGTGATAAGAAAATGAAAAATGTTCATATAATGCGTTATGCCGAAATACTCCTTATAAATGCAGAAGCCGCTAACGAATTGGATATGGCTGCTGATGCAATTATAAACCTTAACCTTGTGCGTACCCGTGCCGGATTACCTGCAACTACAGCAACATCAAAAGAAGAGATCAGGGATGCAATATGGAAAGAACGCCGTGTAGAACTGGCACTTGAGCACGATCGTTTCTTCGATCTGGTTAGGCAGGGAAGAGTTGAACAAGTGATGAATGCTTTGGGCAAAAACTTTACAAAAAATAAAAATGAGCTATTGCCTATCCCTTCAGTTCAAATACAATTAAGTGGTGAAAAGTTGTCTCAGAACCCTGGCTACTAAAGAATTTCAAAAACAATAAATAATAATTCAAATCAACCTAAATCAATTACAAACCTTAAAATCAAAAAAAGATGAAACACTTATCAAAAATTGTTTACTCACTGGTTTCAGCTGCGCTGTTACTGGGAGTTGTTACGCTTAACTCATGTAAAGAAGATGAATCGCTTCCACCAATCGGAGGGTTCGATAATGCAGATCAGGTAGGAGCAACCAACCTGGTTGCTTACTGGGGATTTAATGACGATTTGAAAGAATCCAAAACCGGAACCGTTCCTGATTTTCAGAATAACAACACCTTTGTTACAGGTATTAAAGGAAAAGGCGTAGATCTGAATAATGGATTAATACATTACCCTACAATAGCTGCCTTAAACTCTTTGCCAAGTTTTACTGTAAGTTCATGGGTTAAACTAGCCAATAACGGAACTGGTTCATCTATGATATTCTCATTGTCCAGACCCGCTGAATGGGCTGGAGCTATCAATATGATGGTAGAAACCGGGTGGAAACCAGTAGGCAACGATACACTGAATGTAAAATGTCTTATTGTTCCTAAAGTTGGCACTGAAGCAACCTGGCAAGATAGCAGGAATGATCCTTCCAAAGGCGGCGACCAGACCTTTAAAAGCCCCAATGCATGGTTCCAGGTTGTAAATGTATGGGATGCAGCCACATCAAATCTTTATGTGTATGCTAATGGTAAAAAAATCAGCAACCCTGAGTGGGAAAACCGTACTTTCAATGGCAACCCTATTGGTGCATTGACTTTCTTCACTCCTACAACGGTTGTAATTGGAGCTTTCTTACCTAATGTTCCGGGAAACGGAACTGCTGAAAGCTGGATGGTACCTATGAAGGGTCAGGTTGATGAAATCAGGGTATGGAACAAAGCACTTGCTCCTGAAGATATTTCTTCACTCTATCAACTCGAACTCGCAGGAAGATAATCTTAGTTAGATTATGATTGATTGGTTTGATGACAAGGGAGTCTGAGATCATCTCAGCTCCTTTGTTTTTCTTACCTCATTATTACTATGCTTTGCTTTTCCTGTAAGTAATATGTGCAGGTAAAATGAAGTGAAACGTTAAAACACTTTTGTCAAGTTCCCATATTTTTGACCCACAAGTAGTTACAAAGATGAAAATAAACCTGCTGATTTGTGTACTCGCGTTGATTATTTTTTCATGCAAATCGGAAGATTATCCTCCGGTGCCGGTATCGGAACAGTTCTATTTATACCAGATTAAAGTTGCAGGTCAGGCCGGGGGATTTGATTTTTATAATGTCAATACATTCCCTGATATTCAAATTATATTCTCTGTTGCAATTGATCCATTTTCGGCAGAGCAAAATATCAGGTTGTTAAATGGTACAACTGTTGTTCCGGTGAATCTGGTTTTCACCACCACGCATGATAGTATTGTTACAATAAGTCCGGTCGGAAGTTTAAATAAGGAAACTAAATATACAATTCAAGTATTGCCGGAACTACTATCAAAAAAACAGACCAAACTGAATTCAGCTATCACAGCAGCAGTTGTTACAGAGCTAGATTCAAGTACAAAATTCCCTCTTATTACTGATGAGGAACTGCTCACATTAATCCAAAAACAGACATTCAGGTATTTTTACGACTTTGCACATCCGTCAAGTGGTATGGCCCGCGAACGCAATACTTCAGGTGATATTGTAACCACAGGAGGAACCGGTTTTGGTATCATGGCGCTTATAGTTGGCATGCAACGCGGTTTTATTTCGCGAACTGAAGGAATTTCCCACTTAACAAAAATATTAAATTTTCTTTCCACCTGCGACCGTTTTCATGGTGCCTGGCCTCACTGGATTAATGGAGTAACAGGAAAAGTTGCTCCATTCAGTACCAGGGACAATGGAGGCGACCTGGTTGAAACATCGTTCATGACAGCAGGGCTTATAACAATGCGTCAGTACCTGAATATCTCGGATCCGGTTGAAGAGACACTTATTCACAAAATTAACAACCTGGTTAATTCAGTAGAATACGACTGGTATACCCAAAACCAACAGGTTCTTTACTGGCATTGGTCGCCTGACTATGGCTGGGCAATAAATATGAAACTACAGGGAAACAACGAAACCCTTTTAGCTTATATAATGGCGGCAAGTTCAACAGCCCACACAATAAGCCGCGATGTGTATAAAAACGGATATGCACGAAATGGCGAAATCAGGAACGGCAAACAATTTTATGGAATCACACTGCCTTTGGGTGAAGATTACGGTGGACCGTTGTTTTTCACACATTATTCATTTCTGGGATTAGATCCCAGAAATTTAAAAGATGAATATGCCGATTACTGGGAACAGAATGTTAACCATTCGAAGATAAACTACGCCTATTGTGTTACTAATCCCAGGAACCGTTTTGGTTATGGGCAAGACTGCTGGGGATTAACCGCCAGTGATATACCAAAAGGATACACCGCAAGTTCGCCAACAAATGATGTGGGTGTAATTGCACCCACTGCAGCCATTTCCTCGCTTCCATATACTCCTGACGAGTCAATGAAAGCAATCAGATTCTATTACTATATTCTTGGCAACCACTTGTGGAAAAGTCATGGTTTCATCGATGCTTTTTCACTCAGTGATATGTGGTTCGCCAACTCATTCCTTGCCATCGACCAGGGACCACAAATCTGCATGATCGAAAATTATCGTACAGGATTGTTATGGAACCTTTTTATGAGCGCTCCCGAAGTTCAGTCAGGGTTAACGAAACTGGGATTCAGTTACAAATAACTCTCATGATAAGAGGCTTGAAATCTCTTTTCATAAGAATTGAGAAATAAGCATGTATTCAGCTACCCTATAAAGAAATGATTTAAAAAAGCCAGGAAAATGAAAAATCTGTTAACTCTCAGCAAATTAGTATTACTTACTATACTAATTGCTACTTCAGGTTGTGCTCAATCTCAGAAAGCTGAATTCAAATCGCAGGGAAAGGTTAATTATCCAATAACTGCTGACGAAACGGCAATGCTCGATTCCATTCAGCATAAAACATTTCTTTTCTTTTTAAATGAGCACAGTCCCGACAAAGGAATTGTTAAGGATCGCGCTGCAAGTTGGGCGCCTGCAAGCATTGCGTCAACAGGATTTGGAATTCCTTCGTTCGCCATTGGTGCCGAAAGAAACTGGATCACCCGCAAGCAGGCAGCTGAGATTACACTGAAAATGCTCAACTTCTTTGCCAATTCAGTTCAAAGCGCTGACACAAATGCTACAGGATACAAAGGGTTTTATTATCATTTCCTGCGCATGAATTCCGGCACACGCGAA
>JBBSDC010000104.1:0-14560 GCA_038249705.1 Bacteroidales bacterium
AGCCACATTGAAATAAGGGATTAGGGGTTGGGGTTTAGGGTTTAGGGTTTTAAAAAACTCTGATCAGCTACTCCAACCACATTGAAATAAGGGATTAGGGGTTGGGGTTTTGGGTTTAGGGTTTTAAAAAACTCTGATCAGCTACTCCAACCTCTAACTCCTAAACCCTTAATAAATCGGTATTGACACATTGAAATAAGGGATTAGGGTTTGGGGTTTAGGGTTTAGGGTTTTAAAAAACTCTGATCAGCTACCCTAACCCCTAACCCCTATAATCTAAACCCTAAATAAAAATGATCAGGAAAAAAGTTTTAGTTACCGGAGGCGCAGGTTTTGTTGGTTCCCATTTATGCGAACGTCTGCTCAATGATGGGCATGAAGTGGTATGCCTCGATAATTATTTTACCGGGCAAAAACAAAATATTGTGCACTTGCTCGATAATCCGTTTTTCGAGATGATAAGGCACGATGTTACTATGCCATTTTTTATTGAGGTTGACGAAATATACAACCTCGCCTGCCCTGCATCGCCGGTGCATTACCAGTACAACGCCATTAAAACAATGAAAACCTCGGTAATGGGTGCTATTAATATGCTGGGGCTGGCCAAACGTATAAAAGCAAAAATACTACAGGCTTCCACCAGCGAAGTGTATGGCGACCCACTGGTTCATCCGCAGATAGAAACCTACTGGGGCCATGTAAACCCAATTGGCGAAAGAGCCTGTTACGACGAAGGAAAAAGAGCTGCCGAAACGCTGTTTGTGAATTATCACAAGCAAAACAATGTGCGTATAAAAATTATCCGCATTTTCAATACATATGGTCCACGCATGCATCCTCACGATGGCCGCGTTGTATCAAACTTTATCGTTCAGGCTTTACAGGGTGAAGATATTACTATTTATGGCGATGGCAGCCAAACCCGCAGTTTTCAGTATGTTGACGACCTGGTGGAAGGGATGATTCGCATGATGGCTACGGCTGAAGAATTTACAGGTCCTGTTAACATTGGTAACCCGAATGAATTTACAATTTTGCAGCTTGCCGAAATGGTGATAAAACTTACCGATTCGAAATCAAAAATAATCCGGATGCCTTTACCTCCCGATGATCCTATGCAACGGCAGCCAAATATCGAACTGGCAAAAAAAGAACTTGGCTGGTCACCCAAAATACCTCTTGAACAAGGCCTCATTAAAACCATCGACTTTTTCGCATCTATAATCTGATCAATTTAATCCGGTACATATGAAAATACTAATAACAGGTTCAAATGGCCAATTAGGAAATGAACTGAGGGAACTTTCAGCATTTTATCCTCAATATCATTTTCTTTATACTGATGTTGACGAACTGGATATAACCAATCATTCAGCCGTTGAACAATATCTAGAAGCCAACCGGCCTGAAGTAATTATCAACTGCGCAGCATATACTGCGGTTGATAAAGCAGAAAATGACGAGCATAACGCTTACCTTATTAATGCTACCGCTCCGGGAATACTTGCCCGGGTTGCAGCAAAATACAATACCCTGCTGGTTCACATATCAACTGATTATGTTTTCGATGGGAAATCGTACGCTCCTTTAGCCGAAACAGCCGAAACAAATCCTGTTTCGGTTTATGCCCGAAGCAAGTTTGCCGGAGAGCAGGAAATACTGAAACTTGCATCCAAAGCAATTATTATCCGTACATCGTGGTTATACTCAGCTTTCGGGAATAATTTCGTGAAAACAATTCTCAAATACGGAACCGAACGCGGAAAACTTAACATAGTGTACGATCAAACAGGGACTCCCACTTATGCTTATGATCTGGCTAAGGCATTGCTTGATATTGTACCTAAAGCTACCGATATAGAAGGCGTTAATTTATTTCATTACTCAAATGAAGGTGTTAGCAGTTGGTACGATTTTGCAAAAGCAATAGTTGAAATAACAGGCATTAATTGCCAACTGAGCGCCATCGAAACAAAAGACTATCCTTTGCCCGCTGTACGGCCATTTTACAGTGTTTTGAATAAGCAGAAAATAAAAAATACATTCAATCCCCAAATACCTTATTGGCGCGATAGTCTTAAACATTGCCTGAAGCGGCTCGGTTATCAGAACAATTTTGTTTCTACTTAAAACAACCCGGACTACAAGATTGACAGAATTTTGTACACACAGTATTGACACTCATCACAAACTAGAACTACACAATATGATTAACAGAGAAAAATTCAAGGAGAACTTCCAATACTATGATAAAGAAGTGGTTGTGCAGGTAATGGATATTTTTACCAGTGATTACGACCAGGCTTTGCAGGAATTACAACAAAGCGTCAGCGCACTCGATTTTGCAACTATGAACCGGAAAGCACATGGATTAAAAGGCGTTGTTGCTTATATGTCGCCCGAACTCAGTGGCTTATGTCATGAACTTGAGCAAAAAAGTGCAGAAAAGAGTACCGAAGGATTACAGCCAACTTATGATCTGTTGCACGATGGCATCCTCGAACTTGTAGAAGAATTAAAATTATTGCGGATTGAATATGAGGAGTAAATGCAGTCTCCTGAGTTTAATAAGAGTTCAGTAAATCAATAGTTATTGAACTTAATCCTGTCTTTATTTCCCGTTGTAAATTATCTCAACGTCGAAAAAATCCTGCATTTCGGGTTTTGTAATGCTTTCAGAACTATTATAGCTTCTTCTCCTTTTTCTGATATGGTTGTTTAACCCATAGTTGAGTGCAAGTGTTAAAAGTATCCATAACCCCTCCCCTTTCACGGTTCCTGACCCGGAATAATCATCAATGCTTGCTGTGATCCGGAATTATTATGGATTAATAGTTTCCATATTGAATCTCTTATACTATAATTATACATACAATTTAGTTTAATTTAACAGTGCAATAATTCGGTTATTACGGATTTCAATAGTATAAAATTCATTTTTACTAATGTGTCGAACAAAAAACGGTTTTGAATTGTTTAAGAAAGCAAAGGCGAAAACGCAGTAGAAATACTAATGTATACAAATGTTTGAGGAGGTTCCTGTGTCAATTATTTATACTGTTTCCGCTTGTATTTATCCATTATCAAGGGTAGGTGTAACTTTCCAAAGAGGATAACGTCATATACCCGAACACAAAATTAATTATAAAATTAAATTTCCCTCACCAGAGAATAAAAAATAAGAAAATGAGAACTTTTAAAATTAATACAACTATTGCCGCTGTTAACCTGGCCTTGTTTATGTCAGTTGCTGCAATTGCAAATCCTTTTGCTTCAAATACCGGCGATGTAGTAAAATCCGGTGTTAAAAAACAAATTTCTGGAGCAGGAACGGCAATCTCGAACAAAGTTGATTCCGACTTTTACGACCTTCGTTTTGATGTAAATAAATTCGCAGCCGAAAATGCCATCGTTGAATTGCCGGCTTTAAGCATGGATTATCTACGTTTCGACGTAAATAATTATATTGATGGTAATGAAACTGAAATCACTGAGTTACCAGCCAAAAGCTATTTCGGTTACCTGCGCTTCGATGCAAACAAATTTGTTGAAATCAACAAAGCTGACAATTTCGAATTACCTGCAACGGATTTTGAATACCTTCGATTTGATGTAAATAAATTTGCCGGTTCCTCAACCATTAATATTGACGAACTTCCGGCTCAATAAGTCTATCAGTAACTAATTTACCTACAAAAAAGTCCTGCTCATCACAGGACTTTTTTTTTATACTTTCGAAAACCAGCAATGCCCCAGGCATTATTTTGTATCAATAATAAAAGGAGCACTCTTCTTTGTATCTAATATGATGAGTTTGGCATTGGGCGAAGTGGCAATAGCTTTTATCATTTCGTACTGTAATTGCTTGTCGCTGAGCCCGGTGCTGAGTATCTTCTGGTAATCAGCGATTCCTTGGGCTTCCACTCTTTTGCGTTCTGCTTCCTGTTTTTCTTTCTGAAGAACGAATGTCATTTTTTGAGCTTCCTGTTCGGCATTTATTTTCGACTCAATAGTAGTTTTTACCGAGGAAGGAAGCGTAATATTGCGCACCAGCAGTTGCTCAAGCATTAAACCACGGCTTTTAAAATCGCTTTCGATTGTTTTAAAAATCCGTGCCTGAAATTCATCGCGCTTGGTTGAGTATAGTGCAATAGCATCGTAATAAACCGCATTATCCCTGATTTTAGTCCGGCAAATTGGTCGGACAATAGTATTCCGGTAATCGGTTCCAATCTCTTTCAGTATACGTGGAGCCTCATTGGGCATTACTTTGTATAATACGGTAAGGTCGACAATAACTTCAAGACCATCAGCCGAGAGCACCCGGATGGCATCATCTCCGTTTTTATCGCCTTCGTCATTTACACCGGTCATGGTGTAGTTTTGCGTCCGGATATCGAATGTTACAACTTCAACTAGCGGATTAATAACATTAAGCCCGCTTTCGAGAGTGTTGTTGTTCACTTTCCCAAAAAGCTTCTGAACCCCAACATAGCCAGGTTCAATTTGTTTAACTGCCGATAAACCTGCCCCGATAATTAGAAGCAGTACTCCAATAATCCGGATAATACCGGTATAAGGTTTTAAGGGTGATTGGGCTTTGGAAACAGCAAAACCGATTACAAGTACTATAATTCCGAGAACGATTAAAAACATAGGATCAGGTTTTAATGATTAATTATATTTAGAAGTTTAAGATGTAAATATACAATAATTGTATGGTTTTGAAGTACACTATTTCCATTGTCGTCAGGTTTTTAACTATCTGTTTTTCATATTGTTGTGCTGATTGAATTCCAAATATTATTTTTTCTGAAACCTTAAACCCACTGAAATAATTGTAAATAGTAATTTTGCAAAAAAAAAATATGCTAATCATAAAACGTCACCATACTAACCCATACTTCAATCTGGCAGCCGAGGAGTATTTTCTGAAATATTCCACTGAAGATATTTTTATGCTTTGGCGCAACGAACCCGCTATTATAGTGGGTAAACATCAGAATACCATTTCGGAGATCAACATTGATTATGTTAAAGAAAATAACATCAGCGTAGTGCGGCGCCTAACCGGTGGCGGTGCTGTATTTCACGACCTTGGAAACCTGAATTTTACATTTATTCAATCCGGGGCAGAACATACACGCAACGATTTCAGGAAATTCACCGAACCTATTCTCGAAGTGTTGCAAAAACTGGGAATTGATGCCCGCTTCGAAGGCCGTAATGACCTGACTATTGAGGGGAAAAAGTTTTCGGGCAACGCCGAAACCGTATGGAAAAACCGCGTTCTTCATCATGGAACTTTACTTTTCTCGGCTACCATCACCGACCTCAGCCAGGCGTTGAAAGTGAATGAAGCTAAATTTCAGGACAAAGCTGTAAAATCAGTTCGCAGCCGGGTAACCAATATCAGCGAGCATATGCATGAGGATATGGATGTGATGGAATTTTCGAAACTGATTCAGAATCATATTTCAGGATTGTATCCTGATGCCCGGTTTTATGAGCTTTCTGACGTTGATCACTCAATAATCAATGAACTTGTACAAACAAAATACTGCACCTGGGACTGGAATTTTGGCAGCTCACCTTCTTATAATTTTCGTAAAGTTATACGTACCGAAAACAGCGGTACAATGGAGTTTTGCATGGATGTAAATAACGGATTTATTAAGCAGATCCGTATTTATGGCGATTATTTTTCACATTCCGATCAAAAGGAGATTGAAGAAGCTCTGTCTGGTATTCCGCACACAGAAACCGCCATCCGAAAAGCTGTTGCTCATTTCGAAATCAGCGATTATTTTGGTAAACTTACGGTTGATGAATTTGTAGCAGGGTTGTTCTAAAAATACAAATTCCCACTAAGTAAATTCTCAGTAAGCCACGGTGCACTAACGCCTTGGCGATTTGCAACATGTCCTTTTTTCTATATCACCCAAACTTTTTCATACTTTTAATCACAATTTTACAACCCTTGATAAAAAATACTGTCATTATAATAAAAAACACGGGGCCGGAAGCTTGAACCAGGAGGTTTACGATATACACAGGCAACTGGTTGAGGCGTGTAAAGCCGGTAACCGGAAAGCATACAACGAGTTATATAACTCGTATTCAAAAGCTATGTATAATATCAGCTACCGCATGATGAACAATGCCGAAGATGCCAGAGATATGTTGCAGGAAGCGTTTGTGGATGCTTTCCGCCGGATTGAATCGTTCCGTTTTGATTCCACATTCGGAGCCTGGTTAAAAAAAATAGTGATAAATAAATGCATCAACGCACTCGAAAAAAGAAGAATCGTTTGGGAAGACACAGAAATATCTGACGAAAACACATCCGATACCGACCCTGAAAATATACATGAAGAGGAGCTTCAATTGAGTATTGATAAAGTAAAAAAAGCAATGAACCGATTACCGGAAGGAGCAAGAGTCGTGTTTTCGCTTTACTTGCTCGAAGGATATGATCATACTGAGATTTCGGAAATATTGCACATTTCGGAATCCACTTCAAAAACACAGTTTATGCGTGCCAGGCAAATGGTGAAAGAAATGATACTTTCGATGCCGGCGGTATAATTAAAATGAAAGAAAATGAAAGAAGATAAGTTAGAACAGTTCGTACGGGAAAATACTCAAAGCTTCAACAGCCTTGAGCCACCGGTAATGGCCTGGGAAGCCATCGAAAAAGAACTTTCTGCCTCAAAACAAACTGTAGTGCGCAAACTTTGGCCATACGCATGGAAAGCTGCTGCCGCCATTCTCATTTTTGCTTCGGCATGGATGCTGAATGATTATACGGATTTGCAAAAGGGGAAAGAGAATAATTTTGTAAAAACCGAAATGCAGACTAACCCCGTGCTGACTGAGCTTTCTGATGCCGAAGCTTATTACACAACCCAGATAAGCAGCAAGCAGGCCGAACTTGCAAAATACGCGCAACAAAATCCTGAGCTTATCGAAGATCTGAAAAAGGAATTCACCGAAATGGATAAAAGTAAGGCTGAACTCCGGAAAGACCTTGCCGAAAGTAATGCCGACGAAAAAGTAATAGAAGCCATTATACTATCTTACCGCGTAAAACTTGAAATCCTTGATCAGATGCTGACTGAACTCCGCAAAGCTAAAGAAGGAAATACAACTCAACAAACTGTCGAAACTAACCTGTAAGTGAAATTTACCAAGTAATTTCCATCATGAGAACACCTAAAAAAATTATACGTATCCTTTTACTTTTTGCTTTCGCGATAAGCTTACCTGTTTTACTCAGCGCACAGGTTTACTCCGAAAAGCGCGAACAGGGTAAAAGCTTTAAACTGAAAAGCGGCACCACCGTTCATATCTCCAATAAATATGGCAACGTAAACATAATGCCATGGGAAAAAGACTCAGTGCGTATTGAAGTGAGCATGTCGGCACAATCGAAACAAGCTGCCAAAGTAGTTAAAATCCTTTCGACCATCGACTGCGAAATGATTTCAACCGCAACCACTATAAGCGCAAGGACTGTTTTTTACGATAACAGCGCTACATTTTGGAAAGATGTGGTTTCGTATGCCGGCCAGGTTATAAATACCAGCAACAACATGCAAATCAATTACACGGTGTATCTTCCCGAAACTACACCTCTGAAAATTGAGAATAAATTTGGTAACATCTATATGGATAGCCACCGCGCCAATGTGGATATTACACTTTCGAACGGCGATTTGCAGGCCCGCGATTTCAGCAAAATGTTGAAACTGAAACTCGAATTTGGTTCAGCAAGCCTTCAGGATATTGACAATGCACAACTTACCGTAAACTATTCCGATGTTACATGCAATAAACTAAAATCCCTCAACCTCAACAGTCGCTCTTCAACCATCGAAATTGAAGAAGCCGGCTCACTTGAAATAACCTCTTCAAGGGATAAACTGGTTGTAAAAACGTGTAATTCGCTCAATGGCGAAGCGTCATTCTCCAGGATTCGTATCAACGAACTGGAAGCATTGTGTACAATGAATAACAAATACGGCGAATTAAAACTGAATTCGATCGCGCGCAATTTCCGCACTATACAAGTGAAATCGGAATATACGGATGTGTTTTTAGGGGTAAATCCCGGTGCCGGCTTTGGAATGGAGTTGTTATACGATACAAAAACCAACATCAATATTTCGCCGCAGATAAACAACCAACTGAAAAAGGAGACCCTGAACACAAAAACCGGTACTCTGCAAGCCACCGGCGATATTGGTAAAACGAGCACTTCGTTTATTTCAGTAACGGCAAAGTCCGGTGGAATTTCGGTGCTGAATAAGTAAGTTTTCTCATCATCATAAGGGATTTCATTTAATGTGAAGTCCTCATTATCTATGTCCTATCACCAACATATCTCCACACTCTGTGCAATAAAAATGTGCTACCGGGGAAAGCCTGAAACTAAAAAAAATCCTTTTTCCAACCCTTTAAAAAAAATCCTGTCATTAGGATACAAATAAAATTTAAACCTTATGAAAGCAATTGAAAAACCACAGCTTATAATCACCACAACCTTATTTGTACTGCTTGCCCTTATTGCCCTTGTGCTGCTGATGTCAGGTTGTGTAAGCGAGCGTATCGAAGGAAACCGCGACCTGATATTACAGGAACGACCTTCGCAACCTTTCAGTGAAGTTGTTTCTTCAGGAAGTTTCAGTGTAAAAATTATCCCTTCCACCGAAACCCGCATCGAAGTAAAAGGCGAATCGAACGTGCTGCCTTACCTGAATACATATTCCAACGGAACTACACTAACGGTAAAGTATAATGATGGCTACAATATACGCGAACACTATCCGGTTGAAGTATTTCTTTACACAGATGTTTTAAGCGCAGTAAGTTTATCTGGATCAGGAACTGTCGATTGCGACTATTTCGAAGCTAACGAAATGTATTTGAATATTTCAGGCTCAGGTGGAATAACTGGTGACTTCGAAACAGATAACCTGCAAGCAGTAATTTCCGGATCAGGAAACATGGATCTGACAGGTTCGTCAACTACTTGCTTACTTTCTGTTTCCGGATCAGGAAACATCAAAGCACAAAATCTGACATTACAACATTGTTCAGCCAACATTTCGGGAAGCGGAAACATATATACTGCGGTGATAAAAACACTTGACGCAACAATTTCCGGAAGCGGAAGTATTTTCTACTTCGGAAATCCGGTTATCACAACTCATATCAGCGGCTCAGGGAGTGTAGTGAGGTACTGATGAAGAGTGAGCTTTTGTGTAATAGGAGATGACCAGGTGAGATGGGAACGAGATAAATGGAAACAAGGAAAGCAGCGGAATAATCACAAAAGGAACATTCATAAATTCCCACATACGAAATCCGAAATCAAACATCCGACATCCCAAAAATGCCATTATCTCAAAACAATCCTTGTAACTTAATCAACCAATGCAACGTCATAAAAACCATAAAATTTAAATACCCAATAAAAAATCTATACTTGTGAAAAGACTTCTTACCATCGTTATAATCGCTTTACTACTTGCTATTGAAGCGTTTAGCCAAAATTACCAACAATCGGCCGGCTTAAGACTAGGGGCAGCCGGTGGAATTACCTACCGCCGCCAGTTTGATGCCAACATTGCAGGCGAAGTTATGCTGCTATCGCAAAATCACGGAACTGTTTTTGTGTTTCTGATCGAAAAGCAAAAACCTGCCCTATTGTTCGACGATCTGAACATGACCTTTATTTATGGACTGGGCGCACATATAGGGGCTGCAAGCAATAATTACAACAACTACAATACTTATGATTACAATCAATACCAAGGCTACACTAAAATGCAATTAGGCATCGACGGGTTTGCTTCGTTAGAATATTTAGTACCACGTTACCCCATCGCTTTTAGCCTTGAATGTAAACCATATTTCGAATTATTCGACGATAATTGGTTAGGTCTTCACTTGCCTGTGATTGCTTTTGGAGCAAGGTATACATTTTAACTATAGCTCTCAGCTACACGAAAAATTAAACAATCCCTCAATAAACAACTAACAACAAATTGAAAATTAATAACTAATACTCTGATTTTATGAAAAAAGCAAGCTTACTCTCACTGTTACTTACTATTTGTATAGGCTATTCAGCTCAAAGCCAGGATACACTCCGCTTGTTCGGTAACCAAAAGAAAGAAAAACCCAAAGAACAAACCGAACAGCCCAAAGAGGCCGAAACACGTCCGGCTTCAGATATACAAACACTAACAGGACCCGGAAAAAATGTAGGTTTTTATTTCGGATTTCATTCTGAATATTCGCAGGTAGCCGGTTATGATGCTTTTGGAGCTGGCGGCACATTTGCAGTAATTGCTAATCATGGCTTAGCCATAGGATTGTCAGGAAAAGGCTTTTTTACCGAACCTTACGAAAGAATTCCCGGATCAAATACAAGTTACAGTTATGGCGGCGGTTATGGCGGTTTCCTTATCGAACCTATCATTTTTCCAAAATCACCCATACATGTTTCGTTCCCTATCTTATTGGGTGCAGGAGGTATTGCCAAAAGCATTTTCACCAATAACAACTATTCATATGAATATTCCGAAGTATATGTCGAAGATGTGGAAGCATACCTGATAGCTGAGCCCGGAATTGAGATCGAATTCAACGTGGCACGATGGATGCGCCTGGGACTAGGAGGAAGCTATCGCTTTACTTCACCAATTGAATCATCCGAATTTGAATCCAATCCATTGAACGGATTTACAGGCGGGTTTTCGCTTAAGTTTGGGAAATTCTGAGCGACTCGCGAACACATTATGCTGTGAGTTAGTCGGAAGTAAAATAGTGTCTTTGTGCATCTGTGGTAGCTTCTAAATCATACATAAAGGCTATAAAGATTGACTAAGTTTAAGAATAATTCAGGTTAAGTAATAACGGTTTCAAGTTTGAATTTTTAAAAACTAAAATTCCCTGTCTGCTATCCTGAGGCAGGGAATTTCTTATTTATTGTCTGCTGAAAAGCACATATAATCCAATTAATAAGCTGGTTATATGATTATATTGTTTTTGGAGTGCCAGGAAAATTTACAATCCTTTACAAAATCCATGCATTCAATATTCCGGTGCTCTGCACCTTTTGATCTGCTTTTCACTATTCCTAGAAATAGTGCGGTGCTCTGCACCTTTACCTATAACATAAATTTGCTTAAATAAAGCCACAGAGGGGCGCCATACTTGTAATTAGTGAAAAGAGTATCGGTATTTAAAGGGCAGAGCACCGGAATATAAAAGAGCGGATACAAATAATTTCAGGTATTTTCACTTTTCTTACTGTTTTTGGTATAACAAAACGCTCTGAAAGCTATAAACTCTTGTATTGCTTCATAATTCAGTTTTCATGAGAATTAAACCGGTATTGCTTGTATTGCTTTTTATTCACAGTGCTGTAATAGCGCAGAATTTTACATTTAACTTTAACTCAACAGGTCAGCGCGTTTGCCTGGCTGATGTAAGTGTAGATACGGCTGTACCTTCGGCTACACTGCATTTTCATGATTATCAGAATAATACCAACCGAACAACTTCAGTTTACCGCCGGCAGTGTAATGGAAACGGTTCCGACTGGACCCTGGTAGCTTCGGAATTAACAGCGGGAACACCTTCCTGGACCGATACAAATGTTACAAAAGGAGAAACCTGGGAATACCAGTTGAGGCGAGCCAATGTTATGGGCGATGCTATCGGATATGCAGCAGCAACTATAGCCTCGGACCAGTCGAACTACCGTGGCAGGATGATCCTTCTCATAGCATCAAATATTGAATATCAACTACCTGAAAAAGTTAATACTCTTATAAAAGACATTACCGGTGATGGATGGTTCGTGTATAAGCTTTCGGTGCCAAAAGCTACCGGATGGTATAGTGGCGATACAGTAATTGGAATCAGAAACCAGATAGGTGCTATATATTTGGATGCACCTGCAAATGATAAGCCCAGGGTATTATTTATTCTCGGCCATGTACCCCTGCCTCGCTCAGGTACAGGCGGGCAAACACCTGATGATCACCCTGTAAATGCAGGTGCCCGCGGAGCCGATACGTATTATGCTGATGTGGATGGTGTGTTTACTGATACTTCAACATTTAATCCTGGCGGACTTTCGACACCTCTTGCCATTAACCTGCCAGGCGATTTTAAGTGGGATCAGGATTTCATTCCTTCAGAACTCGAAATGGCATTCGGGCGTGTTGATTTTGCTGATATTACAAGTTATAACCAGGGTGAAACAGCACTTACCGGCCAATACCTCGATCGCTTGCATAACTATAAACATATAGCTCCGGGATGTTTTATGGGAAACCGAACGGCTTTTAATTTCGGATTCAACAATTCGAACGATGGCTCATACCGAAGCCTCCCATCCATTTCGAAAGCAGATAGTTTATTTCAGAATTATTCCGGTACAAACCACCCGCAATGGGTAAATGCCAACGGACCATTTATGGTTTATATGCAGAACCAGTTTCAGCCTGCCATCAGTGAATGGAATACTTATGGCATGAATGCAACTGTTTTCAGCAGCGATCAGAGTTACTGGGGGTTTGGCGATGTGCCCGAAAGCTATCAATACAGCAAAATCAGGGCTTTGCTTGCAGCCAATACTAAATGCCTGATTGCAATCTGGACAACGATGGCAATTAATATTTTTCATCAGCCAGGGGCAGGCGAACCACTGGGAAGTGCATGTAAACAGATAATGAACCATAATATTTACAATCAGAAATTGGAAAAACCTTTTCAGGAATATGATTTACCTGCTTTCTGGAACCGCACTCAATTTGCCTTTTATGGCGATCCTACGCTACGGCTGCACCAGGTTTATCCTGCTGCAAACCCTGTGGTTTCATGTGCCGGAAATGCTGCTGTAGTTTCGTGGTCGCCCTCACCCGACTCAAGAATTATAGGTTATCATGTGTACAAAAGCGAAACTGAATTGGGCATTTTTCAAAAAATATCCGGACAGATACCAATAACTACCACCTCTTTTTCGGATACAGCTTATGTAAAAGGTTGCTGGTATATGATAAGAGCAGTGGTATTGCAGGAAACAGGCTGTGGTTTTTTTATCAATCCTTCACAGGGTATATTTATTGAAGGAGATATTGATATTATTCAGCCACCGGGTGCAATAAGTGGTAACAGCCAGGTTTGTGTTTCCGAAAATCAGACATACAGCATTAATCCCGTTCCCGATGCTACATATTATGAATGGACGTTGCCGGCAGGATGGAACGGCACTTCGTCCGGAACTTCAATAACTGTTACAACCGGCACTTCTTCCGGATTTATTTCGGTAGTGGCCTTCAATGAAAATGGGCATAGTATATCTTCTGAGCTCAACATTACCGTAAATCCGTTTCCGGAACAACCAGGATCAATTTCTGGAAATAGTAACATATGCCAGTCTTCCACGCAAACATTTATGGTTCAGGAAGTTGGTGGCTTAACTTATTACGCCTGGACACTACCCCAGGGATGGATAGGAAGTTCCGATTCGGCGTCAATCAGTATTCTGGCAGGTGTTGAAAGTGGACTCATTACTGTTGCAGCCAGTAATTTATGTGGTATAAGTTCAGCCTCGGAAATGTTAGTGAATACAAATCCATTACCAGAGGCAGCTGGTCCTGTTTCAGGGTCAACAGAGGTTTGTCAGGGGCAGTCATCGGTAACATACACTGTGCCACCTATAAATTTTGCTACCACTTACAATTGGAATTTACCGTCAGGAGCAACAGCAAGTGGCAACTTTAATAGTATACAGGTCAGTTTCAGCGATTTGGCAAATTCGGGATTTATTTCAGTGTCAGGCTTAAATGATTGTGGCTATGGAAGTGAATCATCACTCTTTGTAAATATAAATCTGTTGCCGGAAACCCCGTCAGTAACTCAAAACGGGATTATTCTTACGTCCGGATCACCTGATGGAAACCAATGGTATAACTCAGCCGGATTAATACCTGAAGCCACTTTGCAAAACTATTCAGTTACTGAAGATGGCACTTATTATGATATTGCTACACTGAATGGATGCAGCTCAGCCCCTTCAATACCTATCGAAGTTATTTTAACCAATCAGGCTATACCTGAAAAGTTAATTGATTTTGTTGTTTACCCAAATCCTGTAACTAACTTCTTATATATTCAAATTCCGGTTTATACTGAAATTGTCCATATCAGCATAATAAATTCGAATGGGCAGATTGTTCAAAAATCAGTACTTCCGATAAACCCAACTATTGATGTAAGCAAACTCAGTGCAGGTTTGTATCTGATTGTTCTGGAATCAGGAAACCAGCTTTTCAGATCTAAATTTACCAAAACTAAATCCCTGTTTTAAATTCGGATTCCTCTAACACTGAAACTTCTTCATTTAGACATGATATTTTACAAAAAGTCTTTTCGATACATTTGCAGCTCCTAAAAAAAAATAATGAGCAGCCTACGGAATAAAAATGCGAAATACTCCATACTTTCAAGATTGAAAAGTTGTTTTCAGGCAGCC
>JBBSDC010000105.1:0-14411 GCA_038249705.1 Bacteroidales bacterium
ATCAAATTTTAAAAATATGAATATTGAATATCAGATACTTGCAAAATACACAACTAAAAAATGACCAGTTTGGGGGTAAAAAAAACCAGTTTTAGGCTGTTTTTCTGCTGATTTTAATGGAAAGGCTGCAAGATGGGTTAAGATAATATCCCACTAAGTTCCAGGTGCCTTGTTACGGGTGCTATTTGCTAACTCAAATTGTATTATTTTAAGTACAAGTTTCCTGCTTACCGGTGCCGGGTTCCACTGCCTAATTAAAAATTATAGATGAGAAGTTCACCTTTTGAATAAAACAAAGTAATTGATTATCGAACTTACTACTCTACCAATTTTCCACTAGCAAATTTGCAGGCATCTCTTCAATTAATTTCCTGTTGTTAAAAGTAAAACTAATACAACGGAGATTTTGTATATCATCTCTTAAAGCTTCATACCATTCATAATCACGAAAAACGCCATGAAGTTGCTGGAGAAAAGCACTGCTCGATACCACTAAAATATCGGAACCCGAATAATTTTCAAAAAGAAATTGCGAAAATGCATTCGCTCTTTTACTCAGGGCAGGAAAAGTTTCACCGTGTGGAGGATTTAGTGAATGAAAATCATTATTAATTTTACAATAAAGAATATGTGGATTTATATTTTCAACTTCTATGTAATTTAGTCCTTCCATCTTACCGTAGTTTCTTTCATTACACAATTCAGTCTGAATAATTGGTAGGTGGCGCCCGGCGGTAAGAAGCTCCGCCGTTTGGATTGCTCGCTTTAATTTAGAGGTTACCACAATTTCGAAATCATAATCTGTTAACCTTACGGAAGCACTCTTAGCCTCTTTTATGCCTCTTTCATTCAATGGGACATCAATTGAACCGGCGTATCGTCTTTCAACGTTGTAAGCAGTCTGACCATGCCTCACGGTGGTTATTCTTGTGATTTTATTCATACCCCAATCCAGTTAAGCGAATGAATTCATTAATACGTAAAACTGATGAATAATCAGATAAAATCGGGCCAATCTTAATATATTCGGCGTTGTATTTATTTGAAATATGTGATAAAAAAGTAGATTCGGTACTTATCGACCGATGCGATGTTATGAGGGTATGATTATTCTGTTGTATCAGATTTATGGCCTTAATTGTATTTGATATGGTACCCGCCTGGTTTGGCTTCAGGATAATACCATGAGTGTATTTTTTTTCAATTCCCTGTGCGATTCTTTTGTGATCGCCTGAATAAAGATTATCACCTACTACCTGGCATTTATTCTGACTATTGGTAAGCGTATGCCACGATTCGAAGTCTGTTTCATGAAATGGATCTTCGAGAATTTTCAGGTTGTAGTCATTTATAGCATTAAGCCAATAAGTACACATTTCTTCCTGATTGAAAGAGGAATGATCGGTTATAGCGAATTTATAATCCGTTCCTGTCCAAAGATCTCCTGCGCTGGCATCAATCATTTGATCATAATCCGACTCTAATCCCGTTTCTTTAAGTATCGCCTGCAAAAAATCAAACCAGTCACGGCTGTCACCATGCTCTGATTCATTAACCAGGTTATTATTAACGTATATTTTTTTTCTTTTTGCCAATTTCTCTTTAACTTTACTTTGAATTAAGTTATGATCGTGTAAAGCGGTTATAAGGTCGTTTTTCCTGGGTACAAGAATATATTCCTGGAATTCACTCTGAACCGGGTTTGTGTAGGCATGATTTCCACCATTTAGTATATTCATACAAATTTTTGGAGTACGGTAATTTTCTATGAATCTGTCCTCAATAGAAGCTACTTGCATAAAATGTTCATGCGCATCGTAAAAAGCCAGGGATAAAGCATAGGAATTGTTTCTGCCAAAAAATGAAATTTTCTCTTCAAGGTAGTTGTCGAATTCTGCCTGGCTCTGTGCAATGTTATACATATCTGTTTTAAGCACATCGATGATCATGCTAGGGCTTATTCCGAGATGCTTATCTTCATAAATACTAACCGATTCACCTTGGGGTGAAGCACCCCTGCCAATGGAACCATTATTTAGAAAAATAATAAATTCATTCGTAAAGTCCCCATGAGAATTTAATATTCTTCTGGAGTGGACACTTTTTATATGCATTCTGATTATATTATTAGGTTTTAAAAAGCTTTAGTAAGTGATTGACAAATGATAAGATATTTCTTCAAATGCTTAGGCTGGCTAAATAATTATGACTACATATTCTTTTGATGTACCGGAAACAAATTTTGATGTTAAAGATTCCCTTATTCCTGACAATTAATGTGGTTGAAGCTTAGAAGATGTAATATAACAAGTTTTTGTTTCTTTTGTTTTGTTGCAATGAACGTAACGACTTAACGCGGTGTTCTCATTCGCACTAATAAAAGATAAGCTATGGGCGAATAAAGGAAAAAGTAATACTGGATAGAGTACCATGAGTTTTTCGAGAGGAAGTCGAAGTGCATGTTTAACTCAATAGCAAGCAATTATTATAAATTTAGTTGGGGCTTCGACTTTGCTTCATTTCATTCGCAATGACGGCTCAGCTTATCAGAAGTATAAGATGTTCAGTGCATTTCTAACTGAGTTCAGTGCATTGCTTTGAAAGTACCGTGCTATTTGAAATACAACAGCTGTTGCTTCACGAGAAAGGCGTGTGACAATAAACAAGTCAATTCCCAGGCTACAAACCATAAATCAAGTAAACTAATCGAACTAAAAGTCAGAAAATGAAATAACGCTATCCCTTCTCACTAATAATCTTTAACCTATCATAATCTATAATACGAAAATACTTCCCTTTGATTTGGATAAGTCCTTCCTCGTCAAACTTTTTAAGCATCCGCACAACTGTTTCCTGGCTCATTCCGCATAATTCGGCAAGATCTTTCCGCGAAAGCGGAAGATCAAATTCGTGTTGTTTAAAAATGCGGTCGGCCAAACAAAGAAGTATATCAGCAATGCGTCCATACGATTGTTTGTGTGTAAAACAGAAAAAGCGACCGTTGATCTGGGCACTGTTGGCTCCTAATATGGCAATTACTTCTTTTGAAAAAGCAGAATTTTCGGCTAATAGCTTTTTGAAAAACTGTATATCTATCTGCTTTATCTCCGAATCGATATATGTCTTCGCCGAATACTGATAAGTCTGAGTGTCAGCGCTTACGGATGAAAGTCCAATTAAATTCCCTGATGTAACAACTTTTAAAACCAGCAAATTTACGCCATCATCAAGAAACACTTTTGCTAATCCGTTTTCGACAAAAAACATATGCGAAGCTAATCCGCCTTGCTTGCAGATCAACTCTCCTTTTTTGTATTTAACGATTACAGAATGCTGCTCCATAATCTCCTTTTCCTGCTCGGTAAGTTTCTCAAAACACTTGCAGGTATATGATTGAATGGTGCAGCCTGTATATTGTTCCATAAAAAATTTTCACCCCGGTTTTATCATGCAAATATATGCATAAGTAGATAATTATTGATCTGTATCAATAAATTAATTGCGCAACAAGTTACTTTATACCTGTTTATGACAAAGACAAATTCAATTTCCTGCATTAAAAAATGTTCAATTTTGCAGGACAAACAATTGTTAATCATTTCACAATATGAATACATATAAAAGATACCTACTGATACTTTCGATCGCACTTCCGATCTTTTTTATCGTTAGCTGTGGCGAGAATGACGAACCCGAACCGATAGTTAACACAACTGCTTCATGCGAAGGATGCCATACCGACTATGCACATCTACAAAAAGTATTTTCGCCTGATACCAATGCCCCTGCAGGAGGTTGCGGAGGAGAAGCCCCACACTATGAACCTTACGACAGAGTATATATGGGAGGCGATGGATATACAGCATATAAAACAACCGGGCACTATGCAATCGGATGCACCGGCTGCCATAAAGGAACTGATAATACCGATGATAAGAACCTTGCACATTCGGGAGATTTTATTGGTAATCCATCTATTTTTAATGAACAAACCTGTGGTAGCTGCCACAAGGCAATCGTTGACAATTTTAAAACCAGCATCCACCAGGGAACGGGTCAAAGACGAAAAGTTGCAATACGAAGCGGTTTCAGCGGATCAGAAGATTTCGACAAATTACCGGCTCACCAGATTGAAGGGTACAATAAAAACTGCGCTACCTGCCATGCATCATGCGGCGACTGCCACATTGTTCGTCCTCCTATCGCAGGCGGCGGGCTTATAAGAGGACATGAGTTTATCAAAACTCCCGACATGATAAGTGTTTGTGTCTCGTGCCACGTTTCGCGCGGAGGTCATGCTTATCTGGGTGTAGCACCCGGCACTGAACCTGATGTACATTTAACCAAAGCCGGTTACAAATGCATCGACTGCCATTCGGGTGCTGAGTTACATGGTGATGGCCAAAAAGTTGAACAGCGCTATGCCTATTCAAAATTACCAACCTGCACCCAGTGCCACTCCGGACTTGCACAAAAGAACGTGTATCACACTATGCATTACAACGATTTCAACTGCCAGGCATGCCACTCGCAGGATTACAACAACTGCGGAAGCTGTCATATTCATGGCGATGGAGCCAGAATACCCGCATATCTTGGATTTAAGATAGCATCGAATCCTATTCCTGATATAAAAGCAGGGTATGATTTTACACTGGTACGTCGCACACTTGGTGCTCCTGACAACTGGAAAGAGTATGGCGTTCCGCAATATGCAAACTTTGACGCACTGCCAACCTACAACTACACATCGCCTCATAACCTGCTCCGCTGGACAACCCGAACTAAAGTAGCGCCCGGAACATCATGTTCAAGCAATTGCCATATACGTAATGAAGGTGGTCAGTTAATTAACAAAAACCTTTACCTTTTCAAAGAAGATCTTCTTACCTGGGAACAACAAGCTTCGATAAACATAACTGTTGACGGGAAGCTCCCACAATCGTGGTTTACAGGAAAATAGCAACAATTAAATAATAAACACCTAACCTCAAAAAAGAAAAATCCAATGAAAAAGATCAATTATCTGTTTTTACTCAGTTTCCTGTTTCTTGCTGTATTTATCAGTTCCTGCGAAAAGGACGATGATACTCCGGCGATTAATGAATCTGAAGTCCTTGCGACTTACCTCGAATCAACCGATTCACCCTTGAAAAAAGACTTCGTTAACACTGACATGCCAGCTATTATTGGTGCCAGCGAAGTTAAAACTCTGAATGAAACAGGCCAGGTTTACATTATTGATATCAGGTCTGCTGCTGATTTCGCAACTGGTTATATCAAAAATGCACATAATGTTGCGTTTGCTGATCTGTTAACCCACATTAAAGGTGTAAACCTTACTCCTTATACTAAAGTAGCCATTGTTTGCTATACAGGCCAAACAGCTGGTTATGGCGCAAGTTTACTGCGTCTTTTAGGATACGATAAGGTTTTTTCAATGAAATGGGGAATGAGCTCATGGCATGCTGATTTTGCAGGCAAATGGAATACGGCTATTGGTAATGGTAATGCTTTTGCATCCCAATTTACTGCAACAGCAACCTCTAAAGGAGTTAAAGGCGAAATGCCGGTGCTTACTACCGGAAAAACAACCGGACAGGAAATCCTGGAAGCCCGTGTAGCCGTCCTTTTAACCGAAGGGTTTGGCCCGGCAACCGTCACCAATCAGGTTGTATTTGGCGCTCCCACAAGCTATTATATCATGAATTACTGGCCTGCCGCCCAATATGCTGAACCGGGACATATTCCAGGAGCCATACAATACACTCCTAAAGAAACAATTAAGCTCAGCGCTGATTTAAAAACCCTTCCAACGAATAAACCACTTGCAGTGTATTGCTACACCGGTCAAACCAGCGCTTTCCTTGCCGCATACCTTCGTTTGTTGGGATACGATGCAAAATCAATACTTTACGGCGCTAATGCAATGATATACGATAAGATGGTTGCTGCCGGCGGAATGTCAGTTTTCGGACCATCACAAATTATGGGATACGAGTACGAAAAATAGTTTTCTCATACCATCAACGAAAAGCTGCCATTTCCTTGGCAGCTTTTTTTTATTTTTCAGTGAAGAACAATCTACCTCCCATATTCACTGAACGGAACACTGAATTTGAATTTCCGATTAGTTTCATACCCTTCAAATAAAGGAAACGAAAGCAGAAAGAGCAAAACCCAGACAAACGAATAAATATTGTCAGGGAAAAAACATTGCCGGTTAATTAATAAATCAGATTTTAAAGAGTACTTTTATCACCTAAATAAGCCTGGCGTTATGTCAATGTATGGCCACGAAACATGCGTTCCTTTTGTTTACGATCATTCGTACTTCGAGCTGCTTACAGCCGAAGAAAAAGAAATGATCGATACCCAGACAGTGCTGGTGCATTACAAAAAAGGGGAAATGATTTGCAAGCAGGGTTCATTTGCTTCAAATATTATGTACCTCGAAAAGGGACTGGTAAAAATTTACCTGGAAGGAAAGCCTAAAGATTTGATACTTACTATTACTCCTGAGAAAAACCTCATGGGACTGCAGGCTTTGTACGAAGGCAACAATACTTCTCTTTACAGCATTAGCACCTACACCGATTCAATTGTACGAATAATTGATATTCAGATATTTAAAAAACTTTTAAAACTAAACGCTTTATTTGCTTTCAGAATAATAAACATATTGAACGAGAGCACTTCACAGTCGTATAGTCGTTTTTTCAGCCTTACCCAAAAGCAACTGCACGGTCGCCTGGCTGATATTTTACTTTGTTTATCGCGAAAAATATTCAATGCCGAATCTTTTGATCTGCCGCTTTCGCGCAGCGATCTAAGTGAACTCACCAGCATGTCAACCGAGAGCGTAATCCGCATCATGAAAGATTTTAAAGACGACGGTATTATAGATATCAATAACAAATCAATAACCTTACTTGATTTACCAAGGCTTGAGAATATTAGTGCGAAAGGCTGAGTATTCCCTTAAGTTTCACAAAGTAATCTCTCAGCAAAAGCTATTCTTTCGGTCCGATACTCCCTGAAATATCGCTGAGGCCAATCTGATTGTCGTACAAATCGAGCACATCCGCTTCGTTAAGAATTACAACCCTATCAATTTTATTGTCGGCCTGTCTATACCATATTTCGGCATAAAATTCGGAATATACATACAGGTGGACATTATAGAACAGGTATGTACGACCCAGGAAATGGCGTCCTTTATCCAGTAGTAATTCTACCTGACGAAAAATGGTGAGCTTACGGAATTCATCAGTTTTCACTTTGTTATGGATTTAATTAAAAGTGAAAAAAACAATTGAACTAAACTAATTTGCTATTTTCGATCTACTTCAATCAGGTACTTATTCCTGAGCGATTCAAGTTTTGAAAGGTCGGCTTTCAGGTCGTAAATACGCACCAACTCAACTATGCCCGGTTTGTCATAAATGGCAGCTTGTGCAGCGTCGTAGGTTTTATAGTCGAAGTTGTTCCTGATGGCAATGGTTGCTTTTTCAAATTCGTCCCACGTCATGAAACCAGGCACTTTGAGGTAATATGTATCCGTTTTATCAACGTCCTTAAAAATACCCTCGGCCATTACATCAAGATCAAAATAGCGCCGGATTTTAATCAGGCTTTGAAAGGGCTTAACCTGTTTGGCTGCCTGAAATTTTATACCAATATTTTTATAATGTTCAATAAGTTCGGACAGCTGGCTATAGTCTTCCATATGAAAACGTATAGTGGTTGTTGGCTCATTGAATAACAATATACTACTGAGCGCCGCATCAAATTTTATTTTATGGTCACGCTTTATATGCATGGTCATACGAATAAAATCGTCCTCGTGGCAAACATCAAAGTTTTTGATCACCATAAATACCGATTTCGGTTTTTGCTCCCTGGCTGTTGTGGGTACAAAATACTCTTCATAGAACCCTGGAAATGGCTCAAGACTTTCGAGGAGCATTACTGAAAATACCTGCTCAGAAGCAAGCGTTGCAAGTTTCTCTTTCTTCAAAAGATATCCTAACGATTTTATATTCCCTATCATAGTTTTTGGTTTGGAGTTGTGACTTTTTAAGAATGTATTACCGAAATACAATTGAAATTATTATGATCCTAAGTGTGTGCTTTGATTTCTGACTATCGGATCCTGATTAACAAAAATATATACTTTTTCAGATATAAGCAAATAACCGGTCAAAAAGCTTTTCGAAACGAATAAAATACCATGAAAACCCAAATTGCATTGAACTAGGTACAAATTTGTTAATTTTACCTCCTCGCAAATTTAAAAATCAAATTTTGAAAAAACATATCCCTAACTTCATCACCACCCTGAATCTTTTCAGCGGTTGCACCGGAATTATTATAGCCCTAACATACCGCATCGATTACGCTGCTTATTTTATAGGTTTAGCTGCTCTTTTCGATTTTTTCGATGGGTTGGCGGCACGTTTACTTCATGTTAAAAGTGACATCGGGAAAGAACTTGATTCGCTTGCTGATGTTGTTTCGTTCGGTGTACTGCCCGGAATAATTATTTACCAACTAATGACTGCCAGCCCCAATGTTCCGGTTGCCGGTTCGTACATCAGTATTTTTGCACTTATCGCCTTAATTATTCCTGTTTTATCAGCAGTGAGGCTTGCAAAATTTAATCTCGACACACGCCAGACTACTTCATTTATCGGCTTGCCGGTTCCAGCCAATGCCCTATTTCTTGGTGCGTTTCCGCTTATAAAAATGCAGGCGGGCTTTAGCGATTCGCTTTCGTGGCTTACTGTTTTTACCGATAATTATTACGTCCTTGCATTAATTGCAATAGTGATGAGTTTGTTACTTGTATCGGAAATCCCGTTGTTTTCGTTAAAATTCCGAAATCTGAAATTCGCTGATAATAAGCCGCAGTATATCCTGGTATTGTTTGCCCTTATTGCTTTTTCGATAGTAACTTTTGCGGCCATTCCGCTTATTATCCTGGCATACATCCTGCTTTCGGTGCTTTTTAAACCCAAAATAACACAGTAGCGTAACCGGAAACAAAAAAACGAATTTCCTCAGTGATAACGACAATACTAAAAATCTGAAGTGGATTGGTTTGCAAACAGCCGAACGCTGAATCGGGAAAAAGCACTAAAAAGTCTACCGGCGTAATTCGAAATTACTTCCCAGGTAAACTTTACGCACTTGTTCGTCCGCTGCAAGTTCCTCGGCTGAACCTGATTTAAGCACGGAACCTTCGAAAAGCAAGTAGGCTCTGTCAGTAATTGTTAAGGTTTCGTGTACGTTGTGGTCGGTTATTAAAATACCGATGTTTTTAGCTTTGAGTTTCACAACAATATTCTGAATATCCTCTACTGCAATAGGATCAACACCTGCAAAAGGTTCGTCGAGCAGTATAAATTTAGGATCGGTAGCCAGGGCACGCGCAATTTCAGTTCGTCGGCGCTCGCCTCCCGAAAGTTGTATCCCCATATTTTTGCGTACATGATGCAGTCCGAACTCATCAAGAAGTGATTCGAGTTTTTCGCGTTGCTCAAGTTTATTCAGTTTAGTAAATTCGAGTACCGCTTTGATGTTATCTTCAACCGATAGCTGACGAAAAACAGAGGCTTCCTGGGCCAGGTATCCGATACCGATTTGTGCACGCCGGAAAACAGGTTCCCTGGTAATATCGCGGTCGTCGAGGAAAACTCTTCCTTCCAAAGGTTTAATAAGACCAACAATAATATAAAACGAAGTGGTTTTTCCGGCTCCGTTTGGCCCGAGCAATCCCACGATTTCACCTTGCTCCACTTTAATGGAAACATGATTTACAACTGTGCGCTGACGGTATTTCTTAACTATATCTTCGGTACGTAATATCATAGCAATACGTTGAGGGGGTCAAAGGTAATAAAATTTGTTGGAAGGGGTTTGAAGGGTTTAAAGGGCTGGAAGGGTTTTGAAGAGTTTGGAGAGTTTAAAAAGTTTGAACGGTTTAAAAGTTCAAAATCAGGAACGATTCCATTTATTACCTGCATGTAAGAAATTACGGCTAAAGTATTAATTGTTGAGTTGAATGTGTTTAATCCTTATACAACCATGTGAAACTCTACATATTTCCCTGGTTCATTAATTGATTTTAAAAATCGAAATTCATCGAAACCATAATTCCAAATGGCTTAATATCAGGATGATTATTATAAAACAACCTCCACACTGCATCAACACGGATAAACCGGAAAATATTCTCAATACCGGCACTGGCTTCCATATAAGGCTTGCTGATAAAATAGCTGCCAACCGGTAACTGATTATATTTCATATTGTTAAAAGAGCTATGGCCAACAGCACCTTTTACAGCCAACACTTCGCGCCATTTCAATTTGCGTACAGCCGGAATATTATTCAGAAAAAAGCCCTGCATATGATATACCACATGATATGTTACATACTCGTCGCTGATAAACTCGTAATAATTCATCAGATTGAAAGCATAGTCGTCGTGATAAAAAGTTTCGTTTCCACCAAAAATATTCAAGAGCGGTAACGGCAATGTTCCCCAGGTTTTTCCAGCTTCGATGTTATATTTTAGCCATCCCGCCGAAAGGAAACTGAACCATTGTGATGCGTTGAACCGAAGGCTGTGGTACTCATATTCGCCATCAAATAATCCTTTTACACCATAGGTATATTTCAAATTAAACACCGGATAGGGTGAGCTTACCGCAGTACGCTCAAACTCGCCGGCAATAACTTTTTCGCGGTAGCCATAGTGAATATCCAGAGAGAGATCGGTTGTTGTTATCTCGGTACGTTGCACATAATCATGACTCACAGGATCATATAAATTTATAGCCCCGTCTTCGACAGTAAATATTCGTCTGTTGGTTACAGTTAGGGTATTATGAAAACCGGTAAACCACTCATGTTTGTATGCTCCTTTGTATTCCGAAACCAATGAAAGTTTATCCTGAGGATTACGCCTGAAAAGGGAATTGAGGATAAAATCCTGCCTGAAAGCGCCTTCGGCCATACCCAACTGTTCCACATCATACTTATACGATCCGCTAAGTACACGATCGGGCATTTTACTGAGCATATACATAAATCCTGCATGGTATTTCAAAACATTATCGCGCGTACCATAAGCCAGGTAACCATCAAGCATTAGCCGGGTTGAAAAATCGTTGCTTGTTCGCCCTCCAACCCTGATCCGGCTGCCTTCGAGCTGATTAAAGCTATAAGTTGAAGCATATGGTCCCCATTCGAAATTCCCTTTTATATAATAGCCTGTAGCTATCATTTTGATAATATCGAGGTAGGTATTAAAAATCGGCATCTGCTTTAATGTATCACTGAGGCGGTATACAGATGCTTCGCGGCTTGTAAGAGCTTCGGGTCGCGATGTTAACCAGAAAGCCTCACTTTTGCGGGTTGCATCCTCCATTACTATAACATTATTGGGCATGGAATAAATTTTTTCGTCACGTACAGGCGAAAAATCATATTTGGAATATAGAACTGTGCGTGTACCAAAAAATCCTGTCATTACTTTTGCATCATCAACTACATTAAAGTCTGCAATAGTTTGTTCGCGGGCGAGCATCCATTGCCCGTTGGTAATTTCAAATTCCTGCGCAATAGTCATATCATTGATAAAATTGATATTGGCATCGCCTACCATTCGCATCTCCAGTTTTTTAAGTGCAAAAGAAGTATCGTTTACCCAAAAGTTTCCTGTAAATGCAAATTCCTGTTTTCGGCGCGGTTTAAACATCACATTATAGCACCATTTGTTATCCAGAAATGTTGAATCTACAAGGTAATACCGGTAATAAAGCAGGCCGAAATTAGAGATCGGACTGATAAAATTCTTCTGAAAGATGTTGATAAAATTATCGTAAACCTTTACATCCTGCGCCATGTTACCAACAAACTGCGAAATGCTTGCATTATCAACTCCCGAAATCTGCGATGCTTTAATAATCTCTTTTCTTTCTCTTGGCGATTTTCGGAAATAAAGATCCGAAAAAGTTTCAGAAATCATTACCGGAAGATAAACCTTACCATTTACAACGCTTGTATCCATTTGTTCGAAAATAAACTTGAAAGGTTCCAGAATACGACGGTTGCGAAATTTATCGCCCAGGTTGTTTACATCAAACTGCATTTTTGTATACGTCTGACACTGAAAATGCTGCACCTTGTCGGGATCATTTAAAGGTTTATTATCAATAATTTTCCTTAACAGCACCTCAGCCGGATTTTCGCCGGGGCGGATTACTACTTCGGAGAGCTCGTAATTTTCGGGCTCCATTATTATATCAACCACCTGAAAACGGTTACGGGTAATAGGTATAAATTTGGTAATATAACCTACATACGAAGCTACCAGAGTATCAGTGGCTTTACGCGATTCGATTGCAAATCGACCATCGAAACCAGTTGTGGAACCTATTTGAGTATTCTTAAAATAAACACTGACAAAAGGGAGTGTATCCCCCGATTTTGCTTCCCGCACTATCCCCATAACCTTAGTGGCTTCCTGCGCTGTAGAATGCAGCGGAAGTGCTGATGCTATAAAAAACATCAGCAGAAATAAGAAAAATACAGGTTTTACAGTCAGGTGTTTAATCATAAAGGAATGAAAAGTGCATGAGAGAGTTTAAAGCATTTGCATCATAAAGAGCATAAGCTCATATATAGTGCATTAAGGTATTCTTACAAGAATAACAATTAAGTAATTTCTAAGTTAGGGTAGAAATGAATTTCCGGTTAAAAAACGTTAAATCCATGCTGATTCATGTAAAAATATCTATCATCAGGAGTTCAAATCGTCCCAAAACTCCACGGCACGACGCATATGAGGAATTACGATAGTACCGCCAACCAGGGTAGCAATTCCCATTACTTCAAAAAGCTCTTCTTCTGTAACATTGTTTTCCTTGCATTTCAGAATATGGTATTTAACGCAATCGTCGCAACGCAGAACCATGGAAGCAACCAAACCCATAAACTCTTTGTTTTTTACTGAAAGTGCTCCCTCTGTATATGCATTGGTATCAACGTTAAAAATCCGCTTTATAACTTTATTGTCGGCAGCAAGTATCCTGTCGTTCATTTTATTGCGATACCCGTTGAATTGATTTGTTATTTCACCCATTTTAAAGTAAGTTAAGAGTTTGAAATCATTTTAAAGTAAACATGGTAGTCCGGGAACAAAAGTTCAGGCTTTATCAGTTGTACTAAATAATACCTTCTTTTAAGATATCATGCAGATGAATGACACCAAGGTATTTAGCATTATCAACAACCAGCAGTTGAGTTATATTGCGCAATCGCATTAAATCAAGTGCATCACTTACAAGTGCATCAGAGTTTACAGTAAGGGGATGAGCTGATAGTATGTCGGTTGCTTTCAGGTTTGTTACATCAGTATTTCCCTGTAACATCCGCCGCAAATCGCCATCAGTGATAATTCCGAGTAAATGAGAATTTTCGGTAACCGCTGTGCAGCCCAGTCTTTTAGATGAAATTTCCAGAATAATTTCTCTTATTCCGGTATCCGGCGCTACTTCAGGTCTTTCATTACTAATATAAAGATCGGCTACACGTAAATATAACCTTTTGCCTAAAGCTCCGCCAGGATGATACCTGGCAAAATCACCGGCAGTAAAACCGCGGCATTCCAACAAGGCTACAGCAAGAGCATCACCCATCACCAATTGCGCGGTTGTGCTTGAGGTTGGTGCAAGATTATTTGGACATGCTTCGCGGGGTACCGTTGTATCAAGCACTATATCGGCCTGTTTGGCGAGGTACGAATCAATGTTACCTACAAGAGCTATCAGCTTGTTTCCGAGTATTTTAAGCAAAGGGATCAGCACTTTTATTTCGGGTGTGTTGCCACTTTTTGAAAGACAAATAATAATATCTTCCTGCCGTATCATACCCAAATCGCCATGAACTGCATCGGCAGCGTGCATAAACACAGCTTGTGTTCCGGTTGAATTGAGTGTGGATACAATTTTTGCAGCAATATTGGCACTTTTACCAATTCCTGTAACTACAACGCGGCCATTCGATTGCATAATGAGCTCAACACATCGGACAAAATCGCTGTTAATGCTGTTCTTAAGGCCTTCGATTGCAGCACTTTCCTCGGTAATAGTCTGCAAGGCAATCTGCCTTATTTCATCAGTAGTTTTCAATACCATTCAATTAAAAATTCAGCGGCAAAGATAGCAAGATTTGCCGGATTAGATTTCTGACCTATTTCCTGGCTACATAATATTTTGATGTGCTAGAAACATATTTTGATGTATAAGATTTTAAAGAAATGTGATTCTTTTTGTTAATATCGGATTGAAAATATTCTTTCTCTTACTTTTTGCTTGAACAAAAAGTAACAAAAATTCAAG
>JBBSDC010000106.1:0-14390 GCA_038249705.1 Bacteroidales bacterium
TGGCGCCTCCCCAGTAATTATGGTCGTAGACGTGCGGTGTTTTAAACCAGCAGTCAATATTCATTATGATTTCTATTTGCCGCGTTTTGTTTCCCTCAACGGTGAACGCGGAATTGGGTAGCTTTACATTTAAATAATTCTGCACAAAAGCATAAATAGAATCTACTTCAATCACATTGCTTTTGTACAACTGCCCTATTCCCATATGAAAAGCATAGCTTTTAATCACATTTGCATTATCCTTCCAACTGCCGTTGATCATCATATAATGGTAACCTCCGCCTAAAATATCGGGCCACATCATATTTACTTCGGGCGGATTAACAAACATAAACGATTTGTTTTTCTCCCCGGTAATCCCGAAAATAAAGGAAACAGAATCGTAAGCTCCTGCCGGAATATCATCATAAACATCCCATTTCAGGGTTTCGGGAATATCAATGTCTATGTAGTGAATATCCTTCCAGTCGCTGATCAGCTTTCTGGTTCCATCCGATTTATGAAGCGTAACATCCGAGATAAAATACATTACCTGGTTTATTTCGTAAGGATTTCCGGCGGCATTCACATATTTCATCACATCTTTCTCCAAAGGCAATCCATCCACCAGGTGGGTAAAAGTAAACGAAATATGCCCTGACGTATTTTCAGCAACAGGATCATTCTCGTTACACGATGCCGTTAACAATAACAAAGTACCACACAGCATGGATAAGAAAAGGGCATATTTCGTTTGCATCAGATTGAAAGATTAAGGTTTACAAAAAACATACGTCCGGGTTCGTACAGTTTTTCTGTTGAGCCTACAATTTTGCGGTTAAGATGTTCGTAGTAGGAAACATCAAAGATATTGTTTACACCTGCATTGATGCCAATATTCTTACTCACTTTGTATAAAACCGAGAAATTCAAAAGAGAGAATCCGGGTGTTACCGGCTCGTAAAATGCTTTGGATACATGATTTTGGGCAGCTACCAAACGGTATGCGATTTTGGGAATAAGCTTGCCTTTCAACATACGGTAGTTTACACTTACTGTTGTTTCGAAAGGCGGTATTTCCGGAAGCGCATCGTTTTTCAGCAAAGTGTCACCTGTTACCTGGCCTGCGGTGATGTTGTACCTGGTTACTTCCGGGATACGGCCATAGGTAAGCGCTGCAACCACACTTACGCCGAGTTTATATGCCTGTGGTGAAGTATAGCCCATTTCAAATCCGGTAAACGTTGCATTATCAACATTTACAAACTGCTTTACTCCGGGCGCGCCAAGAGTTCCGGGAGTAATAACGGATGAAGGAAGCAATTCGGCCGAAATATAATCTTTAACATAGGAATAAAATCCGTTCAGGTAAATATTGCCGAATTTTCCGTCAGCATACTTAAAAGTCAGATCAGCTTCGTTGTTGGTTTCAGGCTTGAGCTGCGGATTGCCAAGATAATCATAGCTGTCGTAGCCAACGGTCAACAGTTTTATATATCGTTCAAGCATATTCGGGCTTCGGGTGCCGCGGGCTATGGCTAAGGATACGGAAAGTTTATCGGTAATCTTTCGTGTAACACCCAGGTTTCCACTAAAATTTACATACTGCGAAGCGGTTTCATTAAAGTATTCCACCCCATTCTTTATCAGAACCAGCGTGTCGTCCGAATGGGCTTTATTTATATCCAGCCTAAGCCCTGCACTAACTGCAAATGAACCGAAAACTGCATTATAACCAGCGATCAGACCCGCATTTTGAATGACAGCTTTATTCCAGAGATTGAACTTTTTAGTGGAAGTGCCACCCATCATTTGCATGGTCATGGTACGGATGCCATTCTTGTAAATATTCTCAAAATCCAAGCCTGCCGAAAGGTTGTGCTTCTTAACTTTCATAGCCAGAATTGCCTTTCCGCCAGTATTTATGGCATCCACATCAGCCACCATTTGTTTGGTGTTCCACGTTTCGCGGTTGCCGTTATCCATCAGGTGACTTACATCTGTTTGATATATTTTCACATCCAACGATGTAATAACCTCTGACAGGTTTTTAGCTGAATAATCTGCGGACATCATGCGGGTATCATCACTTATTTCGTCCATGGTAAGAGCCGGAAACATTACATCACGGCCATGCGATTCGCTGTACGATAGAAGAATATTTTGCTTTGGAGTAATGGCATAGCCGACTTTTGCGCCATAATTGTACTTCCGGAAAGAAGTATTATATTCTGTTGCCTCGCCTTCAGATCCACCACTCGAATAATCGCCATACTTCCGGTATCCGCCTGAAGCACGGAAGTAAATTTTGCTGTTCCCGCCATACAATGAGAAATGCTCCTTGGCACCAGCCCAGTTGGTTTCGTACCCAAACATAGCATTTCCGTGTATTTCAAATTTTGGATACGGATGCGGGTCTTCGGTCTGTAAATTGATAACGCCACCTAAAGCCGGACCATAATTGAGCTGGTAAGGGCCTTTCACAACATTAATTTCTGAAAGTTCTTCCACCTCAACATGTGCTGTAACCGGGTCCATGCGGTTCGGGCAGCCATTTTCAATTTTCATTCCACCATCCAACACTACGTTAAGCTGGCTGAATTTAAACCCACGCACTACCGGGTCAATGGACCCGCCACCTTTACGGATGCCGGCAACATTGGGAATGCTGCGAAGGTAATCGCCTACATCGCGGGTTTGAGCGGACTTCATTATTTCCTTTGATACCTGTGTGGATACAAAAGGGATTCGTTTTACAAGGGTATCGGTTATTTCAACACCTCCAAGAACAATTGTATCGCTCAGGTGCTGCGCCCTTATTCCCGCTGAAATAAGCAGAAAACAGGCTATTGAAAAAAGATATTTATAGATCATTCGAATTATTTTAGCATTAATGTTTGCACTGTCAAAACAAGGGTTCTTCTATATTCCAACAGAATAATACATTCAAATTCTGACGATTACAAAATCGTAAAATGATTTCGCAAAATGACTGATGAGATAACTAGCCATAGTTTTTAGCCAGATTAATTATCGGTTATGTATTGTCCAATACGCGAAATTTAATGCAGGATTAGCTTAACAGTTTCGCATAGGAACATTAGCTGAATGGCAGAATTTACCTTGAACACACTGAGAAGACCGCAAGAGATTCACTTGAAGAAATCAGGTTCTGAAAATTCACTTTTTAAATACAGGATGAAGAATGTTTCGGAGGAACAAATATGACTGAACACGCCGATTGATCAGAGGTTAATATGTTATATACAAAATAGGTATGACTGGTAATTTTAGGGATATATGAACAAGTCCTGCTTACTATAAACTCATTCAGCTCTTTAATTTGAACTCTGCTGTTGGTATTTTTTGGATCGTTATCCGTGTTCTTATTTGCTCTTTGCAACTGCTTCACCATATGACATTTACCTTTGCAGCAGCTTTTAGGTTTATCCTTATTTATACAAAGGTTTTTAGCGATGTAGTCCTTGTTTACCAGGTAGTCAATAACGGGAACGACCGGTATAATTATATATGCCGACAACATAAGTAAAAGAATGACCGATATGGTTCCGGTTTTCATTTGTTTCTATGCAATACAGATCTACAAAGATGCATTCACTTTTACGGAAAAATCTGCAATCAATCTTTCGTATTTACTAAAAGCAATGGGCTAAGGTTTCAGAACTCTCGCACAACTATTTAACAATACGTGTATTCCGATCAAATTTCTTTAACATCCACGTGATGGTATAAAAAGAAACTGCTATGAGTATTGGCCAGGTAAGTAGCCATAATATTTGTGTTAACATGGAGTTAAGGGTTTAAATTGATACTTGTTTTTGTGAGTTGGAAGATAGGAGTCCGAAGTCGGGAGTATCAAATCAGTTAATCTGAAACTCCCGATCTGGCCAGTAGTTTTTAGTAAACGTGCGTTTCGTCATTCAGTTCTTCCATATCAATCTTTTTATTGTCGATGGAACGCCATGCTACCCAGATGTATGCAATTACAAATGGAACCAGTAACGAAACATAGCTCATAGCCGTTAATGTGTATTGACTTGAAGAGCTATTCTGTATGGTTAATGAACTTTGCAGATCGAAAGTGGAAGGATAGTAAGCCGTATTGTTGAATCCTGCCAGCAGGAATAACGCTAAAACAGTTAAAACAGTTCCGATTCCAGCTCCCCAGATTCCTTTGGTGCTGCATTTTTCGAAACAGGTTAAAGGGCGGATAATCCCGATTAAAACAAGTGCTACTCCAAGTACAAACATTATTGCAACAACAGGCATCTGAATCAGGTTATGAAGGTATTTATAGGGTTCCAAAAATACTTCTTTGGTGTCGGGATTAACGGCAAAACCGCTGGAGAGCATAGTCCATATCACGAAAGTGAGAAAGAAAACAATAAAAGGAATTGCGTTGATAAGAAGTTGTTTTTTAACGCGTTCCATCATTTCGGCATGTTTGATGCGGTTCATAAAATACAATAAGGCAAGAACGCGCGACAGAAATAAAACTGCCAATCCTAATGTGAGGTTATGAAGACTTAAAGCTGCTTCGAGTCCGTGTGCCGGGCCTGTCCATTCGGAAATTATAGGCATTTTATCACCGGTAAGGCGGGTAATATTCATAAGATTGACCGAGAACTGTGAGCCGGTAAAAAAAGTTGCCACTGCTGTTCCGATAAGCAACGGAGCCAGAATTCCATTGATGAGCAGGAAAGTTTCATAGGTTCTTTTACCCAGGAAATTGCCTGCTTTGCTGCGGTATTCGTAGGATACAGCCTGGATGATAAAGGCAAACAGTATCACAATCCAAACCCAGTAGGCTCCGCCAAAACTGGTAGAATAAAACAACGGGAAGGAAGCGAAAAATGCTCCGCCAAAAGTTACGAGTGTGGTAAAAGTGAATTCCCATTTACGCCCAAGCAAGTTGATCAGGATGGTTCGCTCATCATTGGTTTTTCCAATGGTGTAAATAAGGGTTTGCCCACCCTGGACGAACATCAAAAAAACGAGTATTGCGCCGAGCAGCGAAACGATTATCCACCAGTAATGCTGCAATGTGATATATGAAAATGCTTCGAACATGATTCTTGGTTTTAAAGGTTAGTTATTTGCTGACGCGGATTCGGTTGAGGGTACATCTTCTCCCGGACCTTTTTTGATCTGCTTTGTCATAATTTTGATTTCAGCAATCAGTAAAGCAGTGAAAATAAGGAAGAACATCCAGAATGTGATTTGCACCGAAGCAGGTTGTAGTTGTGATACAGCAGCAATGGTTGGCAGAATATCCTGTATAACCCAGGGCTGGCGGCCTACTTCGGCAACTACCCAACCTAATTCGGATGCGATATAAGCCAACGGGATAGACCAAAGCGCGGTATAAAGAACCCATTTGTTTTTTGCGATTTTATCTTTCAGAGTTAAAACCAGAACCACAAAGAAAAGCAGCATAAAATGAAACCCAAGTCCGACCATAACACGAAATGAATAGAAAGTTATTGGTACGCTGGGAACCAGTTCGTGTAATTCGCGGCCCTCATAGTAGCCATACCCGAAATGCTTGTAGTTATCCTCAAACCGAACCAAAGCAGCTTTCGCGAGGCTATCATTCTGTGCTTTTTTAGCGTCCTTATATTCGGCAAGTGAAAGAATTGCAATTTTACCTTTTTCACTTCTTTCTTTATAGGAAAGGAGATTATGCGTTGCATTACCTTGCACTAAATCCTGAATACCAGGAACATATGCATTAGGATCGAGGAAGGCCATGTACGAAAGCATATTAGGAATCTCGATCATGAAACGGAAATCCTGTTTTTTATGGTCTGCTTCTGTAGCATTTTCTTTCAAAATACCAATGGCAACGAGTGGTGCATTTTGCTGGCCTACATACAGATTTTCCATTGCTGCAAATTTCATAGGCTGAAATTGTGCCATATTACGTGCTGATCCATCGCCGGTTAACACAACGAACAGCGATGTAAGTAAACCAAATACCGCCGCTACAATAATGCTTCGTTTGGCGAAAAGATGTTCACGGTTTTTAAGTAAATACCAGGCACTCACTCCAACTACAAATACGGAAGCCAGCACGAAACCCGATGAAATAGTATGAAGGAATTTATTGATTGCTACGGGCGAAAACAGCACTTCCCAAAAATTCACCATTTCGTTGCGGGCAGTATCGGGATTAAATTTCATCCCTACCGGATTCTGCATCCAGGCATTGGCAACCAGTATCCATAAAGCTGAAAGGTTTGCACCGAAAGCCACCAGCCAGGTCGAAAGAAGATGGAATTTCTTACTCACCTTATTCCAGCCAAAGAACATAACTGCAATAAAAGTACTTTCGAGGAAAAAGGCCATAATACCTTCGATTGCCAACGGGGCACCGAAAATATCACCAACAAACCACGAATAATTCGACCAATTGGTGCCGAATTCGAATTCAAGAATAATTCCGGTTGCCACTCCGATAGCGAAGTTTATTCCGAAAATTGTCATCCAGAATTTGGTAATACGTTTCCATTCGGGATTGCCGGTACGCACGTATAGAGTTTCCATAAATGCAACGATAAACGAAAGCCCGAGGGTAAGCGGCACAAACAACCAGTGATACATGGCGGTGAGTGCGAATTGTGCCCGCGACCAGTTTACGAGCGAGAAGTCGATGTTTTCCATATGTTGTTTATTTGAGAGAGTTTTTTGCGTATTAACTTAAAGAAGGGGGTGAGGGGGTGAGGGGGTGAGGGGGTGAGGGGGTGAGGGGTGAGGGGGTGAGGGGTGAGGGGGTGAGGGGGCGAAATTCTGACATCTTTTGTTATTATTGTTCAATTATTCTATTGTTCTATTGTTCAATTGTTCTATTGTTCAATTGTTCAATTATTCTATTGTTCTATTGTTCTATTATTCTATTGTTCTATTATTCTATTGTTCTATTGTTCAATTGTTCAAGCACTCAAGTGTTCAAAAAACATGCTTATTGAAATATAAATTCCCTCATTTCGTAAGTTGCTCAATCACATGATCGCTCCTCTCCTGATCCGTATCAAAATTGGTTTTCAAATAGTTCGGGAAAAAGAACAATTTCAGTATCAGGAACATGATTGCAAGCTTAATAAGTATGATCGCCCACAATTTTTTACCCACGGTCATGCTCTTAAAACCCTGGTAGTAAAACTGGTATATGTTTCTGATAATGTGCATTTTGAAGATTTAAAAGTACTTTAAATTTGAAGCAATAAAGTTACCTTAAAAATGTTTACCATTGTAAATTCGAAGCAATTTAGGTATTCCTAATGGCTGCATTGATGGCCACCACCTTCGCCATGATGCTCAGCGTGCTGATGGCAACTTTCGCCGCTGTCGCTTATTGAACCTGCGATGTAGCTTTTCACTACTTCGGCAGCATCTCCCTCGCAGCCGCGTAACACATCAATACCGGCATTATTCAGTACATTGATGGCACCGCCACCAATTCCACCGGCAAGCATAATTGTTACTCCATCGGCTGCCAGTACGCCGGCAATATTCGATTTGCATCCGCAACCCTGAACGGAAGGAATGGTATTTATTTCAGTAATTTTCCGTTCATCCGAAATGGTGTAAATACTATAAAACTCACAATGGCCGAAATGGCCATCAACCTGGTTGGTACTTGTAACAGGAACTGCTATTTTCATTTTTATTTTCTCTTTAATGACTATTTATATTTCAGTGTATTTTTGTTATTACTTGTATCTACTTTGTAATTCCTTTTAAAGGTGCATGATCAAATTTCCGATCCTTAACTACCAGTGTGGTAAAATCCATCTCAAGTGTACGATTTAAAATAATATCGTGACCCATGCAAATTCCCACAACCAATGTTAAATCAACCTTTTCGGCATTCAACTGCTGAGCCTGCCCCAAAGGATTGCACGAAACTTTATGAATACAGCTTTCGGAATTTACTTCGCTTTGCTTTAATCCACCAACACTGCACGAAACCGCCGAAACGTTGAATCCTTTTTCTATCAGCAGTTTTTCAAGGGCAATAGCATATTGTTCCATTCCATAGCAATAGGCCAGGCCTAGTGTTTTATAGTTCATCGTATTAGCAAACGCCATAATTTCTTCAACGCGTGAAAGTGTTCCGGCGCGGCCAAAATCAACCAGTTTGGCGGCAGCCTCAACTATTTCGCTGGTTGCAGTAACCTTATATTGGGTAATAACTTCTGCTTTGTCAAAACTTTCGCGGCTGCACGAAGCTTGTTGCTTACGGCATACTTTATCATCACAGGTTGTACAATTCATTTTATACCATTCAGATTTACAAGTTCTTTATTGCCAAAGGAGTCGCATCCTTTGCATTGTATATGATTTTCAATTCCTTCAATTAATTTGAAACATTTATTGCATTTAAACCATTGGTTTTCAAATTCAACATTACCGCCATCAATTTCAATTGCCAGGCATTCGACAAATGCTTTCGCTATTTTTTTCAAAGCCCTGTTGTAAACGCGGGTAAAGGTGGGTCTCGAAACCCCCATCTTTTCAGCAGCCACATCCTGCAGAAGTCCCTGATAGTTAACAAGATTAATACTTTCGTATTCGTCGTACTGAAATTTAACCACCTCCAGATCACACAATGGCATACCAAATGGCTTGAAACCAGCCATCATCGGCGGATTGTTGATTTTACGGTTTCTAACTGGCCTTGGCATGTTTGTTATGGTTCAGTATCTTCCTGATATCGGGTATCAGCATGTAAATAAATAATACCGCTGATAAAAGTAATATCCCTTTCCCGATTAAACAGTACGATCCGCAGAAATAATTTTCACCAAAACCAAAAAGGCAGGATGCGCAACCTAGTAAAACCATTATCACCCAATCGGCAAAGAGGATTATTGGGAGAACCAAAACCACCTTAAGGAAGAGTTGAGTTTTCATGATATCCGGATTTCCTACAAAGGTAATGAACGCACGTTCATAATGCAATAATTTTTTTTGGGTTGGGGGAGAGTTTTCTGAGAAGAAGTGAGAGGATAGAGAGGTCGGGAGATGGAAGACGGGAGACGGAAGTTGGAAGTCGGAGGTCAGAGGACGGGAGACGGAAGTCAGAAAACGGAAGTCGGAGGACGGAAGACGGGAGATTATAGTGAGGAGCGGTTTGACAAGGGAATACCGAAGTGATTTCGACACATATTACTTTCATGATAAATGGAGGCAGTTACAATCTTTCAAAGAACGAAACTCTAATCAACAACCGCCTTTAACTTTCGAGGTTTTAACCTGGATAGGCTGGGTTGAATTTTTAAGTGCTTCAACTAAAGTTGCCATATCGGTAGCTGCTTTTTTACGGAAGTTATAGGTGTTGATTTCATTTTTGCCGGCATCAGGTAAGGGAGCCACAAGGTTAGTGTATATATTTCTGAATTCCGATCCTGATTGTATAAGGATGTGATTATCGGCTTTGCCTAAATAGGTAGCTGTTAAGTAAGCTTTTTCGGCCATAAGGATATCATCGGCATAAAAATAATTTGTTTTATGTTTCTGATCGAGAATTTTCTTCCATTGCCTCTCCCCCATTTTTTCAAGTGGAATATTTATAGCAAATGGCAGATGATATACATTGAAGGATGCTGAATCCCTGACATCTATCACATTGATTTTGTAATAGTTATTCACAATCTGATCAGCGAGTTTATCTGCCGGAACCAATACCGGTGTAAAATCATGCTTTTCAAGTGCTTTGGCAATTTTCGATTCCCGGCGACTTTCACTGTCAGGTAAAAATGCTACAACAGATAAAATAAGGAAAGCAAAGGCAATGGCTGACGAATAAGCGATGATCTTTTTCTTTTCGAAACGTGTTTCAATTTTATTCACACGGTTCTCTATTCGCCGGGTAAAGTAAAAGGCCGTAAACGCAAATGCGGTAAGAATAAACGCAAACACGATTTTCGACATTCCCAGTTGCTCATTCATTAAAACCGGCCCCCAGGCTTCGGCCAGGTATATTTTTTCGAACATCGGGTAGCCTTCAGCAAAAACCAGGACACCCAAAGCGGAACCGAAAACAAAAGCCAATCCATCCAGTTTACCTATGGCGGCAGCACAAACGCTGGTGCCCGGACAAAATCCGCCGATAATAAAGCCAAGGCCCATGATTGCTCCGCCAACCAATGCCGAAACAAGAAATGTAGGATTTATATAGATCAGGCTCAGATCGAGAATTCCCATATGGCCGAACCATAAAACACCGATCATGGCAGTAACTCCGCCAGTGAAAAATACTTTTAAGACGGTAAAATCGTAACCGTAGAATAAACCTACAAGTTTTTTGGTGGATGAAAAACCAGCCTGTTCGAGTACAAACCCGAAACCGATTCCGGCAATAAGGGCAATGATCAGATTGAATTCATTGCCTATGATAAATGGTACTAAAGGTCCCATACTAATTATTTTAACCAGAGTTTTCTAAAAAAGTAAGCAAACGAATAACCCGATCCGAAGATGGCTATCATGGTGATGATTCCGCCAAATGACATAACGGCCATTCCGCTTAATGCCGCGCCACTGGTGCACCCGCGACCAAGCTGTGAGCCCAGCCCGAAAAGCAAGCCTCCTATTACGGCGGCAACTATGCGGGTTGAGTTTGTAATGGATGGCCCCCTTTCGAGTTTAATACCGGCACGGTTCGATAACACACCCGAGATAAAAGCGCCGATTACCACGCCGATTACTTCAAAAACCAGCCAGTCCTTCAGCGGGCCATCAGGATGTTCTTCGCTGTAAATTTTTATATATGGAGTGTTAGCCGAATGTTCAGGAGCTATTTTTACAACAGCACTCAGCAACACACTTTTAACAGCGCCACTGGCTCCCAGGCCACGGCCGGTAATATATATAGTTCCCAGCAGAATCAGTCCGAGTAAAAATCCGGCCAGGTAAGGGTTCATAAATTTTCGTGGTGTCATACAATATCTTTTTGATTGTTATCATTTTCAGTTGAACTGTGATGTTCCTCGTCTTCAACTTCTTCGTAACCTGTCATCATGGCTTTAATATTTGAAGTCGGAGTTGTTCCGGTAGTCGTCATGTAAACATGCACAACAAGGAAAATCATCAGCAGAATGGCTCCCAGCATATGCCAGAAAGCAATAGATGCTAAAGGGTAATCCTCAATCACGATAATGTCGTTTTGATCGATTGTTTTATAAAGCATATACAAAATGCCCGAAATAATGGTAATTGGAACGAGTACCACTTTGAAACCGAAGTAAGTCATGCGTTGCAATGGATTCAGCTTGCTCAGGTGGGTCTTTTCAGTCGGATGCGGCTCACCTTTAAACATGCCGAATAAATAGTACATGATCTGCGCTTTCAACTGTTTTGTTGTAGGCACATATTGCCTCCATTCGCCGGTTGTAACATGCCAGAAAATAGCAAAAATGATCAACCCTATCAGCAACCAGGATGCGGTGCGGTGAAATTCGGCTGCTTTTTCGAAACCAAAAATATGATACGAGCCATGAACCTCGAAACCCGTGAGAGCCAGAAACATGATTAACGAAGCCTGCGACCAGTGCCAGAAGCGTTCAAACCCTTTGTAAATATATACTTTCTGCATTTTTAGCTATTTAATGTATTCCAATAATTTCTATATTTTATTGCCTATTCCAGCGGCTTATCCTCATCGTAGCTGATGATTTGTTTTTCGTACCTGTCCTTTCGGATAGTTATTATAATACGGATAATACCATGGCTGATTACTCCAAGCAATGTGAGAATAAATGCCCAAAAACCAATAGTATCCAGTGCCATATGCCTGTCGCGACCAGGGAGGTAAAATCCGGTAAGTTTTTCGAGGCGTCCGTTTACACGTGTATGGCATTCGGCACAACCAACTGCTTGCTCTTTAGGCGAAACCATGTGATTGACAGGCCAATACATTTCGGTTTCAACAAAACCATATTTCCCGCTGAACGGCAATCCTGACCTGGCCATTCCTGCTTTGGAAGCTTCTTCCCAATTAAAATCCATCCAGAAAGCACTATCGCCCTGGTTTTCGCTGTATAGCTTAGGTTGTATCAGGCGGTTATACACTTTATCGTAAATCTGGTCGCCGACATGGATTTTTACAGGAATGATTTTGCTTGCCTTATCTTTATATGAACCATTCAGTTTGTTCATCTGCACAGGGATTTGTTTAATAGTATCGCCTAGCAAATAAAGTTCGGCTGTTCCGTTAAACCACACATAATCAGGCTTTACATTCCGCGCCCATTTAAATGAGCCTTTAATTGACATGTAACTGTGGTTTCCCAAAGAATCATCTTCTTCATAAGGTTTACCATCCTTAAGTTTTCCGGCATCCGACCATTTCCAGGCCATTTTGGTAGAGTTTACTTTGGCGTATTCCGGTATATGACATGCCTGGCACGAAACTTTCGAACTATGTCTGTTAATTACATCGCTCAGGTGTGGTGTGGTGGTATGGCATTGTTCGCAGGTAGCGCGGTTGTTGTTATCGGGCGAAACCGAATACAATTTTCCTTTTATCTGGTGGTTTTCGGCGGTGTGGCAGGCAACACATTCCATATTTATTCCGTTGGCGCCCATATGCACATCCACTTCCCGACTACACGAAAGCTGTGCACTTTCGAGGTCGCCGTGTTTTACATTATTACCTCCGCCACTAAAAAAGTGACACGAACCACAATTGCTTTTTTTAGGCGAGCCAACACTTTGAGCAACTTCCTCCAGATTTACATTCCTGTCGGGATAACCGGCCATGGATGCGCCTTTCAGGTATTCTTCGCTGTTATCGTGGCACACCATGCAATCGACATTGCGGGCGTTTTCAAAATCAAAATGATTGTTGCTCATACCAAACCCAATGTGGCATTTGGCACAGGTTTGCTCGTTCGAACTGGTTCCGAGGCAAAAATTATTCATCACGTTTTTCTTTCCTGCCGAGGATATTCCGCGACCTTCAACATAAGCTACACGCTCCCAGTTCCAATGCGACGAAGCCATAATTTCCTTATGCGTTTCGGTATGGCAGGTAAGACATGCTTCGGTAACATCCTGAGGTGTTTTAAACACCTTATTCAATGCAGGAAGTTTGAAGTGCTCAACTGAAGGAATCTTTTTAATAGCGTATTCGCGCTTTAGCTCTTCGAGTTTCAGATTATAGTTATCCTCTTTATGAAAAACGTTTACCAATATCAATATGGCAACTACTGCAATAAGTACGAGAAATATGTTTCTGTACATAGTATTTCGTGTATTTTCTGTGTGTTTATTCTGAACCATGGTTCATTTCATTTAAATCGGATGCAAATATAGTAATACTTACATATGCAGGTTGAAAAATATTTCCAAAATATATTCCACGGTAAATTTCGATATATCTAATATATTGATTATCTGTATTTTTAATGATTTACATATATCTGATTCAGTAAATAATTTATACTTATTACAAATAATATTCTCTTACAAAAGAGAGCGAAAACCGGATTTGGGAATTCGGGTGGTTAATTTGAGAATATAGAATTGAGAGGAGGTTTATAATTATAAAATGAAAAACGAAATCCAATAAAAGAAAATAATCCCTGTCTTACTCAGAAACAAAGGATGTTCCTCGTCAGGCAGGGATACTAATTCAGGAATTCCGGAATACGTTTTACTTGATCAGTTTGGCAAGAACTTCTTCCTTACTCAGCTTTTTGGTGCAGAAGAACCAATCGTAGCAATGCATCTCGGATTTGCTTTCCATACGTTCCTTTGCAACACCGCATGAACCGGCAGTAGGAACAATAACCTCATCACCCGGACGCCAGTCGGCAGGCGTTGCAATGCTAAAAGCATCGGCAGCCTGCATGGCGATCAAAGCACGATAAAGCTCATCAAAATTGCGGCCCAGGCTCAGCGGGTAATAAATAATTGCCCTGATAACGCCTTTGGGATCGATAAAAAATACCGCTCGTACAGCTTTGGTGTTGCTTTCGCCCGGCATCATCATACCATACTTTTTGGCAACGTCCATGGTAATATCCTCGATTAAAGGAAAATTAACCTCGACATTTTTCATGCCTTTGTACTCTATTTTTTCCTTGATGGTACGCAACCAGGCGATATGGCTGTATAAACCATCAACTGATAAGCCTACCAGTTTACAGTTAGCTTTGTTGAACTGGCTTTCCATACTTGCAAAAGTCATAAACTCCGAAGTGCAAACCGGCGTAAAATCAGCAGGGTGGCTGAAAAGTATAACCCAACTGCCCTTGTAGTCAACCGGAAAGTTGATAGGACCTTGTGTTGTTACTGCCTTAAATGAAGGCGCATTTTCGCCAATGCGGGGCATTGCAAAAACTTCCTGATTTGAATTGTTTTCCATTTTCATTGAAATTTAA
>JBBSDC010000107.1:0-14225 GCA_038249705.1 Bacteroidales bacterium
CAAGACAACCTGTACACAAAACGACAATTGGCTCTATGTAAACTTTACCTGGGATGGGAAACCCATAAAGATAGAAGTCCTTGACCATATATTACCGTAAAGACGCGATGCTCGCGTCTCATATTTACGATGCTCGCGTCTCATATTTACGATGCTCGCGTCTCATATTTACGATGCTCGCGTCTCATATTTACGATGTCTGCGTCTTTTGTTTGCGATGTCTGCGTCTTTTGTTTGCGATAATCGCGTCACTTGTTTACGATGTACACGTCTTTGTTTACGATGTCTGCGTCTTTTGTTTGCGATAATCGCGTCACTTGTTTACGATGTACACGTCTTTTGTTTACGATGTCTGCGTCTTTTGTTTGCGATGCACGCGGCTCTTGTTTACGATGTCTGTGTCTTTTGTTTGCGATAATCGCGTCACTTGTTTACGATGTACACGTCTTTTGTTTTGAGATGCTCGCCTCTCATATTTACGATGCACGCGTCTTTTGTTTACGATTTACGCGCCTTTTGTTTGCGATGCACGCGGCTCTTGTTTACGATGTCTGTGTCTTTTGTTTGCGATGCGTTTGTTTCTTTTTTATTGCACCATTCAGAGACGCAAGCATTGCGTCTCTACGGTGCAAATAAAATCCGTTAAAAACCAAAATTGGAATATCATATGAAAACCCTAACCAAATCCATCCTTATGCTTTGCTGCATATCATTTCTGTTTACTGCATGTAAAACAAAACCTGCCGGTCCTGATGTAAAAGCCAATTACCCTGAATGGGCTAAAAATGCTGTAATTTACGAAGTGAACGTTCGGCAATATACACCCGAAGGTACTTTTAAAGCTTTTGAAGCAAACCTCCCACGGCTGAAAGAACTGGGTGTTGATATTCTCTGGTTTATGCCTATTCACCCGATCGGAATTGTGGATCGAAAAATTCCGGAAGGATATAAAGAAAGCCTTGGCAGCTATTATTCCGTTAAAGATTACAAAGGGATAAATCCTGAATTCGGGACGGAAACTGATTTTATAGCCCTCGTTGCCAAAGCGCACGAAATGGGTTTTAAAGTTATTATCGACTGGGTGGCAAATCACTCATCCCGCGATAATGCCTGGATTACCGAACATCCGGATTGGTACGTGCAGGACAGCACAGGAAAAATCCTGGCTCCGTTCGACTGGACGGATGTGGCCAAACTGAATTTTGAAAATATGGAAATGCGTTCAGCCATGATCGACGCCATGAAATACTGGATTGCCAACTGCGACATTGATGGTTTCCGTTGCGATGTGGCCGGAGAAGTACCGGTAGATTTCTGGGATACCGCCCGCGTGGAACTCGAAAAAGTAAAACCCATGTTTATGTTGGCCGAAAATGAAGATCATCCTGAACTTTGTCTGAAAGCTTTCGATGCCAATTACGGTTGGAGTATGCACCATGTGATGCATCAGGTGGCTCAGGGTAAAGACTCAGTGAATAAAATAGGCCGGCAGGTTGTAAAAATGGATACCATTATGCCAAAAAATGCATTCCAGATGAATTTTATCACCAACCACGATGAAAATTCATGGAACGGAACCGCGCAGGAAAAATTCGGTGCAGGTGAAAATGCGTTTGCTTTGTTAACATACACTTTGCCAGGCATGCCGCTCATATACAGCGGACAGGAAGCTGGTCTTAACCACCGTCTGAAATTTTTTACCAAGGACACCATTAACTGGGCTCTGGCTGATTTTTCTCCATTTTATAAAACGCTTAACGCCTTAAAACATAGTAACGAAGCCCTATGGAATGCCCCATACGGCGGCACTTTCGAACAGATAAAAAACACTGAACCTTCAAAAGTACTTTCCTTTATCCGTGAAAAAGGGAAAAGCCGCGTAGTGGTTATCCTTAACCTGAGTGCCGAAAAAGTTACCGTTAACCTCAAAGGCAGCAAAGCCGACGGCGATTACAAAGATGTGTTTACAAAAACTGATTTCACACTTTACAGTTCTAATCTCAACCTCACCCTGCAACCTTGGGGATATTGGGTTATGCAAAAGAATTAGCTTGAGTTTTCATAGTCGGGGCGCGGTTTTAAGTCGCGCCACGACTATTAAAATGAATAATCCGCTGCATTGCGATTACTAAATGCGATACTCCAATCGGAGTCGTGCATTTTCAAAATTGAATTCATGTAATTTCAAAGTTAAGTCCATGTAATTTCAAAATTTAATCCATGTAATTTCAAAATACAGTTCATGTAATTTCAAAATCATAGTGAGGTAATTTCAAATTATATCGTATCTTTGTCGCTTAATTACAGGGTATTATGAATCTGAAGCGTTCTCTTAAATCAGCTATTGATGTTTATCGACAAAAATATCCGGTAATCACCATTACCGGGCCACGGCAATCAGGAAAAACAACATTTCTGAGAAGCGAATTCCCAGAGTATCGCTACGCAAATCTGGAAAACCCGGATACCCAAAATTTTGCAGAAACTGATCCCAATGCCTTCTTCAACCTTTACGACAAATATGTGATTTTTGATGAAGTGCAGCGGGTACCGGCTTTGTTTTCGTACATACAGGCACTGGTTGATGAAAGCAGGATCATGGGGCAGTTTATACTGTCGGGGTCACAGAATTTTAACCTGATGCAGAATATCACCCAGAGCCTTGCTGGTCGTGTAGCTTTATTCCGGTTACTCCCTTTCGATTTCACCGAACTGAAAATGGCCGGATTATTGGATGCCGATTTTGCAGTGAATATGCATAAAGGGTTTTATCCGGCAATTTACGACAGGGACATTCCATCGAAAATGTTCTACTCCAACTATATACAAACGTATATTGAACGCGACCTTTCAGAAATTATTCAGGTGAGAGACCTGAAGCTTTTCAGAAATTTTATCAGTTTGTGTGCCGCAAGGGCAGGAAATGTAATTAACCTGAATTCGCTGGCAAACGAATGTGGAATTTCGCAACCAACAGCCAAATCGTGGCTTTCGGTGCTCGAAAGCAGCTATATCGTTTTTCAGCTTCAGCCCTATTTCAGCAATATGAATAAAAGAGTTACCAAAAGTTCAAAATTGTATTTTTACGATAGCGGTTTACTTTGCCATTTACTGAAAATATCCGATGCCGGCAGTCTGCAACTCAGTACCCATAAAGGAAATGTTTTTGAAAACATGATTGTTGCCGAATACCTGAAAGCAAGTTATCATCAGAACTTATTACGCGATTTCTGGTTTTGGCGCGATTCGGCAGGGCACGAAGTTGATCTGCTGTGGCAGGACGACGAAAGCCTCAACCTCGTTGAAATTAAAGCCACTCAAACTATAATGAGCGATTTATTTAAAGGAATGTCCTATTTCGAAAACCTTGCCCCGCAATTGGTAAAATCAAAAACCCTTGTTTATGCAGGCTTGGAAAACCAGCAGCGAAGCAATGAAAATGTAGTTTCGTGGTATGGGCTGGATTAATCAATAGCTAAACAAAGAAGAGAGAATCCAACTCAAAACCATGGTGGTTTAAGGTGCTGTAAGTGAAGTAGTTTCGAAATCATATTGATTGGGCTTTTTAGTCGGGGCGCGACTTTGAGTCGCACTCCGTCTAATAACCGGACCCCGAATTAACTCCCTAATTCCCACAACCTCAGCCCTTTTTTATCTCAATTTTTATACTATCTTTGCAGCCTTTTAAAAAATAGCTTAATATACTTCCTTATGGGAACCAAATACACTGAATACAAACAACTTAGCTTAACCCGCATCGGAAACGAAGTACTCGATTTCTGGAACGAGAACCGTATTTTTGAGAAAAGTCTTGAAAACCGCAGCAACCATACTCCCTATATTTTTTACGAAGGACCGCCTTCGGCCAACGGAATGCCTGGTATTCACCACGTTATGGCCAGGGCTATTAAAGATATTTTCTGTCGTTACAAAACATTAAAAGGTTTTTTTGTTGAACGTAAAGCCGGTTGGGATACCCATGGTTTACCCATCGAAATTGCCGTTGAAAAAACTTTAGGAATTACCAAGGAAGATATCGGTAAAAAAATTAGCGTTGACGATTATAACAAAGCCTGCCGCAGCGAAGTAATGAAATACAAGGACCGCTGGGATGAACTTACTTTGAAAATTGGCTACTGGGTCGATCTCGATAATCCATACATCACTTTCGATAATACCTATATCGAAACCTGCTGGCACTTGCTTTCGGAGCTTTATAAAAAAGGTATGATTTATAAAGGCTATACCATTCAGCCATACTCGCCTGCCGCCGGAACCGGCCTCAGCACACACGAGCTTAACCAGCCCGGAAGTTACCGCAATGTAAAAGACAATACCCTGGTTGCACAGTTTAAAGTGCGCAAGGATACCGGCCACGACCTTATTCCTGTGCTTTTTGGAAAAGATAAAACTGATGTTTTTATACTTGCCTGGACTACCACTCCCTGGACTTTGCCTTCGAATACCGCACTGGCAGTGGGTAAAAATATTGAATATGTACTTGTAAAAACTTTCAATCCATATACGTACGAACCTATTAAAGTTGTTGTAGGCAAGCCGCTTCTGAGCAAATATTTCCCCGAGAAAAATGCTGAAATGGCTATGAGCGAGTATGTACCCGGACAGAAAGTTATCCCATTCGAAATACTTGCCGAATTTACGGGTGCCCAACTTGCAGGCCTTCGTTACGAGCAGCTTTTACCATACGCTAAGCCCGAAACCGGCGATGCTTTTATGGTTATCACCGGCGATTTTGTAACTACCGAGGATGGTACAGGAATCGTACATATCGCGCCAAGCTTTGGTGCCGACGACTTTAAAGTTGCAAAACAAAATGGCATCGGAGCCCTCACGCTGGTTGATAAAACCGGGCGTTTTACTGCTGAAATGGGCGAATTTGCCGGCCGTTTTGTAAAGTCGGAATATGCCCAGGATGGCGATCCGCAAAAAGACGAAAATGTGGATATCGATATCATTGTAAAACTTAAAAAAGAGAACCGCGCTTTTAAAACTGAGAAATACGAACACACTTATCCGCACTGCTGGCGTACCGATAAACCCATACTTTATTACCCTCTCGATTCGTGGTTTATCCGCACTACCGCGCTTAAAGATCGTATGATTGAGCTTAATAAAACCATCAACTGGAAACCCGAAGCCACAGGAACCGGACGTTTCGGCAACTGGCTCGAAAACCTGGTGGATTGGAATCTTTCGCGCTCCCGCTATTGGGGCACTCCTCTTCCGATTTGGGTGAGCGAGGACCGCAGCGAAGAAATTTGCATCGGATCAGTTGAGCAACTAAAGGCAGAAATAGAGAAATCGATAGCAGCCGGTTTTATGACCGCCAATCCGTATGCAAGTTTCGAGCCTGGCAATAATTCAGCCGAAAACTACAATTCATTCGATCTGCATCGTCCGTATGTGGATGATATTTTCCTGGTATCGCCAACCGGCAAAAAGATGATCCGCGAAACCGACCTTATTGATGTATGGTTCGATTCGGGTGCTGTTCCTTACGCTCAATTCCATTATCCGTTCGAACAAAATGATGGTCATCCCCAATATTTCCCTGCCGATCTGATTGCTGAAGGTGTGGATCAGACCCGTGGTTGGTTTTATACTCTTCATGCCATTTCGACCTTGGCCTTCGATTCGGTTGCATTTAAAAATGTAATTTCCAACGGACTGGTGCTGGATAAAACCGGCAACAAAATGTCGAAAAAGCTTGGAAACTCAGTTGATCCTTTCACTACACTCGAAAAATACGGCCCCGATGCAACACGCTGGTACATGATTACCAATTCGCAGCCATGGGATAACCTTAAATTCGACCTCGAAGGCATTGCAGAAGTGCAGCGTAAGTTTTTCGGAACATTGTATAATACCTATAACTTTTTCGCGTTGTATGCCAACATTGATGGGTTCAGGTATGCAGAAGCAGAAATTCCTTTTGCCGAAAAGCCCGAAATCGACCGCTGGATACACTCAGAACTCAACAGCCTCATAAAAAATGTGGATGAAGCTTTTGCAGATTATGAACCTACCCGTGCAGGCCGCCTGATCACCGATTTTGTAAACGAACATCTGAGTAACTGGTACGTTCGTTTGTCGCGTCGCCGTTTTTGGAAAGGTGAATATACAAACGATAAAATTTCAGCTTACCAAACTTTGTACCTCTGTCTCGAAGTGGTGGCAAAACTTGCTTCGCCAATTGCACCGTTTTTTATGGACAGGCTATTTATCGATCTGAACGAAGTTTCGGGCCGTGATAAATCCGAGTCCGTTCATCTTACTGATTTCCCGGTTGCTGACGAAATTAAAATTGACAAACAGCTGGAAGAACGCATGCAACTTGCACAGCAGGTTTCGAGTATGGTGTTGAGCCTTCGAAAAAAAACCAACCTGCGTGTCAGACAGCCATTGCAAAAAATACTTATTCCTGTTTCGGGCGAGCACATTAAGGAGCAACTCGAAAAAGTAAGCGGACTTATTTTGAGTGAGGTTAATGTTAAAGAACTGGAATATTTGGATGAATCAGCCGGTTTCCTCGTTAAAAAGATAAAGCCGAATTTTAAAACCCTCGGTCCGCGCTATGGTAAGCTGATGAAGGAAATTGCAACAGCAGTCGGCGAATTAACACAAGCTGATATCAGCACTATCGAAACCAAAGGTCAGCTAAACCTGCAAATCGGCAGCGAAACTGTTGAAATGCTTATTTCGGATGTTGATATCATTACCGAAGATATTCCAGGCTGGGTAGTTGCCAACCAGGGAACGTTAACTGTAGCTCTCGATATTACTGTTTCTGAACCACTTTGGCAGGAAGGAATTGCCCGCGAACTGGTTAACCGCATACAGAATATTCGCAAGGACCGTGGTTTTGAGGTTACAGATAAAATAAAATTAAAGCTGCAAAAAAATGATTTGGTGGAATCGGCCATCGTAAACTTTAATAACTATATTTGCTCAGAAACACTGGCCGAGTCACTCACCATTTCGGATAACATTACAATGAACAGCGAAACGCTTGAACTAACTGATGACATTACTGTTGCTATTAGCGTTGAAAAATTTAACTGACAAAAACAAATTAGAATCGAATCTTTTAAAACCGGAAAATATGAAAGCGGAAGAAGTAAATGACGAAAAAGGAAGAACCCATTACTCGGATGAGGAATTGGCTGAGTTCCGCGAACTTATACTCCAAAAACTCGAAAAAGCCCGTCACGACCTGATATTGCTTACCGAAGCATATACTAACAGTGCAGGAAACGACATCATGGATACTTCTCCAACATTTAAAGTATTGGAAGAAGGCTACCAGGTTTTATCGAAAGAAGAAAATGCACGGTTGGCAGGGCGTCAGGAAAAATTTATCCAGAGCCTCGAAAACGCATTGGTACGTATTGAGAATAAAACATATGGAATTTGCCGCGAAACAGGGAAACTTATTTCGAAAGAGAGACTGCGCAGCGTTCCCCATGCAACTCTGAGTATGGAAGCAAAACTGAAACAGAAATAAAAGGAACACAGGATCCGTGCTTAAAAAATCATTTTTAATCATTTTTATTGTTCTGTGTATCGATCAGGCATTAAAAATCTGGATTAAAACCAATATGACCCTCGGCCAGGAATTTATGGTTGCAGGCAATTGGTTTATAATTCATTTTACCGAAAACAACGGTATGGCCTTCGGACTTCAGTTTGCCGGCGAATACGGTAAGCTTGCATTGAGTTTATTCAGGATATTTGCTGTTGGATTTTTAGCGTGGTACATTATACACCTTGCGAAGAAAAAAATCGGTTTTGGAGTGCTCTTTGCATTTTCCCTCATTTTAGCCGGAGCCTTGGGTAATATTATCGACAGTGCTTTTTATGGAATGTTCTTCAGCGAAAGTACATACTTTGATGTTGCCAGATTTATGCCTGCCGAGGGTGGTTACAGCACATTGCTTCACGGTAAAGTTGTGGATATGTTCTATTTCCCGATCCTCGAAGGGACTTATCCGCAATGGATACCTTTCTGGGGTGGCCAGAGTTTTATTTTCTTCCGGCCGGTTTTCAATATTGCCGACTCAGCTATTACAACAGGAGTGCTGATTTTGGTTATATTTCAGCGGCAGTTTTTTAATTCGCATGAAATTAATCCGGACGAAAAAAAGGAAGAAGATGAAAATGAAATTACCACATTACCCGATAATACAATGGAGGCTGACAAATAATTAGAAACCTGAGTATTTATAGCCTGAAAATACATTAAACTTTACAATTTGTTTTTAAATTTGCTTTCTAAAATAATTTTATATGGCTCAAAAGATAATCGGTAAAATTTCACAGATCATCGGCCCGGTGATTGATGTGTATTTCGACGAGAGTGTTCCACTTCCTAATATTTACGATGCCCTTGAGGTAACTAATGAACAGGGGACTGTGATTGTTCTGGAATGTCAGCAGGATATCGGCGAAAATACTGTCCGTACCGTTGCTATGGATTCTACTGACGGTTTGAGCCGTGGTATGGAAGTGGTTTCAACAGGTATCACTATTTCAATGCCTGTTGGCGATGCCATAAAAGGCCGCTTGTTTAATGTAATTGGTAATTCGATTGATGGAATGCCTCCTGTATCGCGCGAAAGAGTTGCAAGCATCCATCGCGAGCCTCCAAAATTCGAAAACCTAACAACTTCCAAAGAGATTTTATACACAGGTATCAAAGTTATTGACCTTATCGAGCCTTATTCAAAAGGAGGTAAAATTGGTCTTTTTGGTGGCGCTGGTGTAGGTAAAACAGTTATTATCCAAGAGCTTATAAACAATATAGCCAAGCAATACAGCGGATTTTCAGTATTTGCCGGCGTAGGTGAGCGCACCCGCGAAGGGAATGACCTGCTTCGCGAAATGATTGAATCAGGACTGGTAAACTACGGCGATGAGTTCAAAAAAAGTATGGATGAAGGTGGTTGGGATCTTTCGAAAGTAGATTTAAAAGAGATGGAGAAATCACTTTTAACTATGGTTTTCGGCCAGATGAACGAACCGCCTGGAGCACGTGCACGAGTTGCGCTTTCAGGACTTACAGTTGCTGAGTATTTCCGCGATGGCAACGAACAAAGCGGTGGTAACGATATTCTTTTCTTTATCGATAATATTTTCCGCTTCACTCAGGCAGGTTCCGAAGTATCGGCCTTACTTGGTCGTATGCCATCAGCTGTAGGTTACCAGCCAACACTGGCCACCGAAATGGGAATGATGCAGGAACGTATCACTTCAACAAAGCGAGGTTCCATTACATCCGTACAGGCTGTTTATGTTCCTGCTGATGACCTTACTGACCCTGCTCCTGCCACAACTTTTGCTCACCTTGATGCTACTACCGTGTTGAGTCGTAAAATTTCGGAACAAGGGATTTACCCCGCTGTTGATCCGCTCGACTCTACATCTCGTATTCTTAGCCCGGATATTGTGGGTGAAGAACATTATAATACAGCTCAGCGCGTAAAAGAAATCCTTCAAAGGTACAAGGAATTACAGGATATCATTGCCATCCTTGGTATGGACGAACTTTCGGATGAAGATAAACTGGTTGTTCAGCGTGCCCGTCGTGTAGCCCGTTTTCTATCACAGCCTTTTTTTGTTGCAACACAGTTTACCGGTATTCCAGGTGCTTTTGTAGCCATCGAAGATACCATAAAAGGATTTAAAATGATCCTGGATGGAGAAGTGGATGAATATCCCGAATCCGCTTTCAACATGGTTGGTACCATTGAAGAAGCGATAGAGAAGGGAAAGAAAATGATTGCCGGAAATTAGTCGGTACACTGAAGTCCGAAAACAAAAGCTCGGATTTCCCCAAACCACTAAAACCCAACCCCCAAAGCCTTAAAACAAATGAAAATTGAAATAGTAACCCCCGACACTACAATATACGAAGGTGAAGTTTCGTTGGCTCAATTGCCAGGGCTCGATGGTTCTTTCGAAATACTGTACAACCATGCTCCTATGATTGCTGTTTTGAAAAAAGGCAAGGTGAAAGTAATTGATGACAAAAAAGCAACTTTGTTTTTTGATGTAAATGGAGGCGTAGCTGAAATATTAAAAAACAGAATTCTGGTTCTGGCTGAATAAAATCAGCATCAAATACTATTAAAAGGAGGGCGGTTGTCCTCCTTTTTTTTGTCCTGCTCAGCCTGAACAGGATGTTTTTCCAGAGTAACCATTGTCTTTACTTCATTCTATTTTCCTAATCCGGCTTCTGAAAAATCCTCAGGAGAATTGATATTTGTCAGAATCCTTTTTTCAGTAAGTTCAATCTTTTTTGTTGCAAATTTTTTCAAAAACTTATCTATTCGTATGTCAGTATCAATTTTGCCGATAATTTTCTGCGCAACGGCAGGACTGAAAAGTACCGGATGCCCTGATTTAGACTCAAATACCGGCAGAATCACATCAGCGTCCTTTGTACACAGAAACAGCGATTTCAAAACTTCAGCTGAAGTAAATGGATTATCAATATTCTGAAAAAAACAGGAATTCCCGGTTTTTAATTTCTTTACTCCTGTTTGAAGGGAATAAAAACGGCCTTTCTCAGGGATGTGATTAACTACCAATTCTACTTCATGGGCTAATGATATTTTCTGCTCAAGTATGGTGTTATAAAGCTCAATATTTACAACCACAATTACTTGTTTTACACCCGATTGAACATATGTTCGGGTGATTTTCTGAATAAACATTTCGTCCTTGCTGAACTGTAATAAAGCTTTCGGTTTCCCCATTCGCCCGGAACTGCCGGCTGAAAGTATGATACATGAAGTTTGACCGAATATTATTTCCTTCATTTTAATTATTTCTTACTTTTACGTAAGTTAAAATTAACTAACTTTTCTTTCCAAATGACTCACTCTGCCGCATTTTCAACTATTTCAGCCGAAAAACTTTTTAAACTTATCAATGCGGAATATTCTTCACGAAAGGAAATTTTCGGAATTCCCGAAGAATTGTTCTTCAACCCATCAAACCATGCCGGACTTGGTATGGAAATTTTCGGGCAGCATCTGAATACTCCGCTTGGTGTTGCTGCCGGTCCGCATACACAAATGGCTCAGAATATTATTTCAGCATGGCTTTGCGGTGCAAGTTATATTGAGCTGAAAACCATACAAACCCTCGACGAACTTGAGATATCAAAACCTTGCATCGATATGCAGGACGAAGGCTACAACTGCGAATGGTCGCAGGAACTCCGCATACCTGAATCGTTTGACGAATACCTGAAAGCCTGGATACTGATCCATTTGCTACAGCATAAATTCGGATGGGACAAGCAACAAAAACGCGGGTTTATTTTTAATATAAGCATCGGCTACAATTTCGAAGGCATTCAGAATGAAAACATGCAGTGGTTCCTGAAAAACATGTCGGATTGTGGCGAGGCTAAAAAGAAGATGATAGCCGGATTGTTTCCTTTTTATCCTGAACTGGTAAATATTACGATTCCCGATTGCATTTCCGACAATATTACGTTGAGCACCATGCACGGTTGTCCGCCCGACGAAATTGAGAAAATCGGGCATTACCTGTTAAAGGAAAAGAAGCTGCACACTCTGGTAAAACTTAATCCAACACTTTTGGGAAAGGACGAACTCCGCGAAATTTTAAACAACAAACTTGGGTTTAAAAATACTATTCCTGATATTGCCTTTGAACATGATTTAAAGTATGCCGATGCAATCGGAATCATTCAGCGATTGCAGCAAACTGCTGATACCGAAGGATTATTTTTTGGCGTAAAGCTCACCAATACACTCGAAAGCGTAAATCATAAAAACATTTTCCCGGCGCATGAACAGATGATGTATATGAGTGGTCGTGCATTGCATCCAATCAGTGTAAACGTTGTAAGGAAATTACAAAACGAATTTAACGGCAAACTGAATGTTTCTTTTTCGGCTGGTGCCGATTGCTTCAACATCAATGATTTGATTGAAAGTGGGTTGAAACCGGTTACAGTTTGTTCTGATATTTTAAAGCCCGGCGGTTACGGACGGATAGCTCAATATGTTTCAAATCTTTCGAAAAAAAGGGAAATTGAAAAAAGAACTCCACTCGAAAAACTGAACGCTTACGCCGACGAAGTTGTGCTGAATGAGGATTATAAACGCGATCCGTTTTTAACCAAAAGCATAAAGACCAGCCGCTATTTAGGTTTTTTCGACTGTATTCATGCACCTTGTGTGGATGAATGCCCTACCAATCAGGATATTCCTGAATACCTTTTTCACACTTCGCAAGGCGATTTTCAAAAAGCCTTTGATGTAATCATGATTAAAAATCCGTTCCCGAATGTGCTTGGTGTGGCTTGCGATCATTTATGCCAGACCAAATGCACGCGGATCAACTACGAGCAAGCCCTGAAAATCAAAGAAGTGAAACGCTTTGTAGCAGAAAAAGGTTTTGAAGCTGATATCAGCATTTCACCGTCAAACGGAAAAAAGATAGCTATTATTGGTGCAGGACCTTCGGGACTGAGCTGCGCGTACTTTTTACGAATGGGTGGTTTTGAAGTTGAAATTTTTGAGACAAAATCCATTCCCGGCGGCATGGTTTCGGAAGCCATTCCTGAGTTCAGGCTAAAAATGGAATCACTGAGAAAAGACATTGAAAGGATTGAAAAACTGGGAGTTATAATACGATATAATTCAAAAATTGACAGCCAGTTTTTTGCCCGCTTGCAATCGGAATATGATGCTGTGTATATTGCTGCAGGTGCACAACGTTTCAAAACCCTGCAAATGGAAGGTGAAAATGCATCCGGAATTTTAAATGCATTTGAATTTCTCAAGAATACCAAACTTGGAAAGTTAACTGATTTAGGGGAAAATATACTTGTAATAGGTGGCGGAAATACCGCTATGGATGTTGCCCGAACCGCAAAACGTATTGCTCAACCAGGAAGTTCTGTCAAAGTTTTGTATCGCCGTACCCGTAACGAAATGCCCGCCGATGTGGATGAAATTAAAGCTTTACTTGCCGAAGGAATTGAATTGATTGAATTACTTGCTCCCGAGAAACTTGTTTTGACCGGAAGCCGCATCTCATCTATTGTTTGCGCAAAAATGGAGTTGGTAAAATCTTCAACTGATTCGCGCCTTACTCCTGTTAAAATTGCAGGCCAGTTTGTTGAATTTCACGTGGATTCATTAATTCCGGCACTTGGACAGGAAATTGACATTGAATTTATTTCTCCGGATGAACTCAAAATGGAAAGAGGCTCTTACGAAACCAGTATTCCCGGTGTTTTTATTGGCGGCGATGCCATGCGTGGCGCTGCTACCATTGTAAAAGCAGTTGGCGACGGTCGCAAAGCAGCCATCCAGATTGCGGCAAAAGCGGGAATTGTGCTTCCTTCCGAAAAGCTTTCTTCGGATAAAAAAATGACGCACAGCGATTTTATCGTCGGAAAGTCACGAAGGATAAAGATAGATGAACAAATTGCCGGCGATCATCCTGAATTCACTTCGGAATCAGCCATCCGTGAAGCCTCGCGTTGTTTACTTTGTGGTGATGTATGCAGCGTTTGTGTTACGGTTTGTCCGAATCGTGCCAACAATTATTATCTCACGCAGGCTGCTGATATTCCGGTCTGGGAAGTTGATTTCAATGATGATAAGCTTTCGTATAAAATAGAAAGCTATTTAAAAATTCAACAAAAGTACCAGGTTCTGAACGTGGCTGATTTTTGCAACGAATGCGGAAACTGTACCACTTTTTGTCCTACCAAAGGTCCACCGTTCAGTGATAAGCCACGTTTTTGCCTCACCGAAAAGAGTTTCAATCAGACCGAAAATGGATTTTTCCTTAAAAAGGATGGGGCAACTACCACATTACTTCACCGAAATGGAAATAAAGTCACGAAATTGACCAAAGATGAAAACGCATATAAATTTTCTGATGAAGAAATAACTGTAAGTTTTGATCTGGTTGATTTTCATATTATTAACGTGCAAAAACAAAAAGATTGCAATACCGGAATTGTACTGAAAAATGCAACGGAGATGAAAGTTCTGATTGACTCAGTGCCCGAAAGTCTCTGGGAAAAGCATTCCTGACATTAATCGGAATACCAAATTTACATCCATAACTTTGTACCATAAAATTTTAACTAATGATAAACCTTACCAACAAAATCATAAACCCGGCAGACAGGCAAAAATACATCTAAC
>JBBSDC010000108.1:0-14189 GCA_038249705.1 Bacteroidales bacterium
AGGTTACCCATACTACTGACCTTAAACATCCAGATATCATGGTTGAAATGGTCATCGGCTGAATGATTTCCGACTACATCACCGTCATAAGAGTTTGTTGTGCCAAAAACCACCAGATTCCCATCACTGGTTTGAAATATCTTTAAAACAAATTCCTCCCTTGAACCACCATAACACTTTCGCCATATAAAATTTCCATTAAAATCAACTTTAACAAGCCATATATCATGGGTATTGTCTCCCAGGTGGTTCCACCCCTGATGATATCCACAACTTGTTAAGTCTCCATCATCCGATGTAGTATATGCCCCAAAAACATACCCATCTTCAATTTCAAGCAAGGCAGTAATACCCTCATAATAGCTGCCTCCATAACAATGCTGCCACTGTACATTGGCGGTGGAGTCCAATTTAAACAATATTGCATCTGCCGTTTCGGCGTGCGGGATGCATTCAATATTCCCTCCGCCAATCATCAGCGTAGCACCTCCGGCTAAAATTCCTTTGTCGCTGGTCTCAATTACAGCCTGACCAAATTCCGCTCCGGCGGTCCCTGCTGTAAAATCCCATACTTTCGTGCCCCCGCTATCCAATTTAACCAACCACATATCATAATAGCCAAAATATTGGCTAACATCACCATCCATGGAGCCTGTCCAGCCTATGGTTACTATTCCGCCATCTGATGTTGGTGTCCCTCTATATGATTGATCGTGACCATTGCCGCCTGCCATTCGTTCCCACAAAATATGTCCTTCACCATTTATTTTTACAATCCAGTAATTTAAACTAGCGGGGAAAGGATTAAAAATAATATCCCCATCGCTGGAGGTTGAACCTGCAATAACAAAATAATTTCCATCACTGGACGGAACTATCTGAGCAGATCCATCAGAAAGGCTTCCACCTAACATTTTTTGCCATACAAATTCACCATCAAGCCCAATTTTTATCAGCCACACATCGTCATCAATAATATCTGGTGGTATAGGCTCACTTAGTAAGGATGTACCTACAATTAAAAAACCATCACCAGTCGCAACTATATCCGATGCACGATCGTATAAAGGATTATTAAAGCAGTTCTGCCAATTGATTTGGATATACTGGGCAAAAAGTGAATTGCCAAAGAGAATGAAAAGGGCTGCTATTAACTTAGGTTTCATAGAGAAGAAGTAAAACAAGGGGTTTTGCCGGGGGGCATTCTAAGATATGCTACATTCTAAGATTTTACCTTTTTATAAATCTTTTGCTCACTTTCATTTTCTGATTTTCCAGTTTTACAAGATACAAACCTGCCGGAAGATCACTTGTTTGCAGATAGGGTGTATTGCCTGTTAATGAAATAGTTTTAATTGTTTTTCCTTCATTGTTAATGATTTCGGCATGGGTGCTTTGCGTATTTAGATGTTTAGGTATATCAATAGCAATGTAATCAGAGGCTGGGTTTGGGTATAGCTTGATTAAATTACTTACATCCTGATAATCTGATACACCCGTATATGTGTTTGTATCAGTAACACTTATTGTCCATGCCCAATGCTTGTTCGAGGGGAATGGGCCACAAGCAATATCATCAGTCATACCAAATTGTGTACGTGCTGTTATTACGTAATCCCTGTCATTGAGTTGAATAATGCCTTCGGATACAATTTCATCTTTCTTTGCTCCAATGCATTGTTGCCAGATGATATTCCCATTATTCCCATTGATTTTCAGCATCCAAATATCATCGTAAGTATATTGGGGATAATCAGGAAAATAGTGCAACCCAATTACATCTCCATCATTGGAATTGGTACGTGCAAATACCATTAAGTTGCCATCATTTAGATTGAAAAGTTTAAGCGCGAATTCGTCCTTACTCCCACCATAACATTTTTGCCAAAGCAGGTTTCCATTATCATCTATTTTGCGTAGCCACATATCGTGTGTGCGATAGCCAAGATGGTCATAACCTAAATGATATCCTGTACCACTTAAATCCCGGTCATCAGAGTTTGTAGTCATGCCCAAGATATAGCCATCTGGGGTTACAAGCAATTCATTAGCTCCATCATGATAGAGCCCACCAATACATTGCTGCCATATAATATTTCTGTTTGAATCTAATTTTAGAATAATTGCCTCCGGTTTTGTACTACTAGGTGATATGCAATCAATATTCCCACCGCTAACTGGTGTTCCATAACCTGCCAGTAAATATCCATTGTCGGAAGTGCGTTTCATTGCTTCTAAATATTCAAAATCAGGAGTCCCGGCTGAAAAATCCCATGCTTTAGTCCCATCGGCATTTAATTTTACCATCCACATATCGTAAGTACCATAGTTTTGGGTTATGTCGCCATCCTGTGAAAGGGTAGTGCCAATAAATACAATTCCACCATCTGTATCAGCATACGCATCAGCATTGTACATGTATTCACCGCTACTGCCGCCAATTATTTTTTCCCAGATAATATTGCCCGAATCATCAATTTTTAGTATCCAATAGTCCAAACTGTTAGGGTAAGGGTCGTATCCTATATCACCATCGCTCGAAGCTGAACCACCAATTATATAATAATACCCATCGGTTGATGATACAATCAGACTTGGACTATCACCTTTACTACCTCCGAAAAACCTATCCCACATAAAGTTGCCATATGTATCAAGTTTTACCAGCCAAATATCGCTTGAATAGGTTTGCGGAGGGGGTTCTGTTGGCGGCACCTGGTAATAAGCCACTAATAAAAATCCATCAGGAGTTTTAACAATACTCATAGGTTCTATATCAAACTCCTCATTTTCATAGCCAAGCAGGCAGCTCTGCCAGTTGAAGCTGATGTTCTGCGCAATAAGAAAATTAGGCAGTAGAAAGCTGATAATAATTACACTGATCCATTTCATAATTTTACTTATTTATCTTGTAATCAATTAGTTCCCAGATTTCGCCATTTTGGAGTTCCCTCTTAATTAATCCAATATTTTCCTTATAAAACCCTTTAATGGGAAAATCACTAATTGAAGGCGGTATGAAGGACGTGGTTTTATTTACCACAACATCATAATAGTTTTTATTGTTCACCACAACAGTATCTTCAATCCACCATTCAATATCAGATGAACAACTTTGCGCTTTTTGCTCGCCATTTGTATATTTTGCGAAATCTGTAAGCTCTGTGAAATAGTTTTTATTTAATTCACAAAGCATAAAAAAAGAAATGTACGTTGTTGATAAATTAATTTTACTAAAATTGCTTGAATTATAATTAATTGTGATTTTCTCATATTTATCACAAGATTCAGAATGCATGTTTTCAATTCTGGAATCAGTGCTTAGTAATGTTAGGGTATCATATGCTTCAGATTGATTTTTATACACCCAGTAACTTCCTTCGGGGAAGTAAAAATACTGCTTAAAACTTTCAGGAACAGAATAGGTTTCCGCATGTTGACAACAGCCTCCAGTAAACAGGAACAGTATTAAAATTAAGCTAAATGGCGGTACTTTCATGGTGGATAATAATAGTTTTTTGGTTTTCATTTTACTTTATTTTAATGGGTGGTTAAAAAATGGGTTGCCGGTTTTATCGGCAACCCATTCAATTTTTTCTATTTGACAATTACCAATTTACCTGTCAGGCTTTTTGTTCCTGAAGTCATTTGATATACATAAGCACCTGGTTTTAATGCACGGGTATCCCATACCTTTTGCCCCGCTGCCGCGCGAATCTTTCGCGTGGTGTCACTAAAACAACCCAGATCAATTACAATATCAAACAAGCTTTTTTCTCCACTATAGTCTCTTGCAAGGCTATAAATATAATCTCAGGGTCTAATGGCCAGGTCATTTTCTGCTGGATTATGGTATTTGTAATTACGGCTCATTGTTAATGATCTATGTTGTTACAAAGATACTTTAAAAGGCAATTTGTACTGGCACTGATTATCTGCCTTTGGCTGATCAGATCGCTTCGCTAAGTTGCAAATCAGCGCCAGCGGGGAGAATGAGTTCGCTCGGCAGCGGGGCAATTTGAAGTTCCACAATTATATGCTCAAATCAGGGAGCAGCTATTATTGTTTTATAAGTCTCTTAGTTAAAACCACATCCCCAATATTGATTTTCAATTGATAAACTCCTTTAGGCAGAAAATTTGTTTGAATTCTTAGGATAGGATAAAAGGAGTCAGTGGATGTTATTTTTTTTACTTCATTTCCCAGCAAATCAATGATTGCAATTTCTTTTACCTTTTCTTGAATTAAGCTTAAATCAATTTGAACGTAATCTTTACAAGGATTAGGAAAAATAGAAATACAATCACCATTTTTCAATAATTCGGAAATGTTATCAAAAATAGAAGATTTATACCGGCATATTATCGGATTACTGCTGTCGCCATATACACCTGATACTAAAAGCCCTTCATTTAAGTCGAAAATTGCACCTTGCCCTTTATCTTTGGAACTTCCAAAATCCGTTATCACTTTACCGCTATTACCATATGTTAAATCGAAGTTGCCATTTGACATTAATTTAGCAATAGCAAAATTCGAGTTGGTTTGTTGAAATGTATTACAATAACCAACAGCAAAAATTTCATTACCCGCATTTATAGCAAGTGAATTACATCCATTATAGTTATTTAAACCAAACCCAAAAGTAATTTTTCCAGAACTGTTGAATGAATTATCAAGGATTCCTTCCGGTAAAAGCCGAACTATTAGAAAGTCAATAGTTGGATTTGACCCAATCATATATCCATAAGCTCCTCCTAAAACTATTTTGCCATCCGATTGACAACTCATTGAAGTAATATACTCTTGATTGCCAAAGTTGACTATATATTTTCCATTTGAACCAAACGAAGTATTTGCCGAACCATCACTATTTATTTTAGTAACAAAGCCATCTGTTCCATTCCCCCCAATTTGACCTGCTGCAAGAATACTTCCATCATTCATAATAATGATATCTTTGACGCTTGTATACCCTCCATATTGAAGGCTAACCTTTCCGGAATTACCAAAGCTCAAATCCAAAGAACCATCAGGTAAAAACCTGAATATGTAGCCTATTGAATTTCCAGTACCACCTGCAACAATTTTTCCATCTGACTGAATTGCAACTGAATACAATTCATCATCATACAATACACTTGTTTTGACAATACCATTAGAACCAAAACTTTGATCAATAGTGCCATCAGCATTAAATCTCGCTAAAGAGAAGTCACGATCAGTAAATTCACCTGATGTGCCAACAACTATTATCTTATCATCAAGTTGTATTGCAATATCAAAAGCAAAATCTTCAGTACTTCCAAGATCAGTCAATATCATCCCCTGTTTGACAAATGAATTGTCAAGTGACCCATCAGTATTAAATCGTAACAAACAAAAATCATAATCATAGACGGTATTATAACTTACCTTCGAGGCTGCAAGCACAATTTTTCCATCACTTTGAGTAGCTATATGGATCGGGGCAATATTCACCGAAGTAATATCTACTATTGTTTTGCCATTTACACCAAAAGTGCTGTCCAAAGGGAAAGTTTGAGCAATAAGAACAGTAGTTAGAAAAGTGAGTTTAAAAATCAGCAAACAAAAAGTTTTCTTCATCATTACAGAGCTAATTATAAAAGTTACAAAATTTGAAGATTAAATTCAATACAAAAGGAATTTGAAAAAGAAAATTTTCAAATTCCTTTTGACATTCTTTCCGAACTAAATGGTCCAGAAAGAAGACATTTTGTCATTTAAATACGACAAAGGTCCAATAAAATATACATAATTGAAACCCCAACCACCTATTGTAGCCAAATGCTTACGATAAAAAGTTTTATCATAAACATACATCCATCCATAAAACGTCAAATGCATATATCTGCTAACAGTATTGTTCCAACCAGGTGCCATGAACACTGCTTGGCCAGTTGGATGCATCCAGGCAGCTCCTCCGGATATGTCTTTATAAACAGTAACTGGTAAGATCATTGGTGCGTAAAACGATGAATTGAATTTTGCACTATACCACGTATCAAAAGAAGTTGGAACAGTTCCATTACTCTCATATTGAGCTATCACATTGTTTTGAGTGCAATAATTAACAACATCATCTCTGAAATTGATACATTTCTCAAAATTTGGATCTACAGATTTACCGAAATTTATATACCCCTGAATATCAGTATATTTCCTGATGACTATTTCGGATAATGTACTGTCAGCTTTATATTTAGGTATGATAAAAATGTATTCATCAACATTACCAGCATTCTCATCTTGAACGACAGGACTGAAATCAATTGTTCTTGATTTCGTGTTATTCAAGTAATAAGAAAATACTACACCATCACTGGTTAAATAAATAGAATCAGTATAACTACCGGTAATGAATGCATCTCCATTCTTTACATGTTGGTCATTCGCTGTCTTAACATCACCAATTGTTTCCTTATCTTTTTTGCAGGAAGAGAAGAAAAGTATGACTCCCAAGAAGGAGAAAATTATAAAGCAGTTTAAAGTTTTCATTTACTTGATTTTTAATTAATATGCCATTCCTTTTTAAAGTCCAAAAAGCCCGGACTGTTTTCCATTCACGAAGGAAATAACTAATCTTCGCCGGTTTTGCACTATTCTATGATAAACGGCACAATTCAAGCCGGTAATATGTGCCGTGGCTAAGCGTATGTAACCTTCGGGTTACGGATGTAATTTTACAATGCAATAGCCATTTCTTGTAAAATTGTGTTACTTTTGTAACGCCTCTCTGTGTTTTGGTTCGTACTCGGTTAATTTAGTAGTTGGTCAGTCAGCCTCGCAGGGAGGCTTTCTTGTTTATAATATGAAACAGATGGGGTTGGCAGCCCCGTGTTCTAATTTTTATTTCATTTATTCAATAGCAACCATAATGGGTTGTTTTATTATTATTATTCTGAGTTTCACTTTAAGTGATACTTTATGTTGAATATAGGAGATGTTAAAAAGAACAATTATGGGTTAAGTGGTTTGTCTTTTTTAAGGCTTTGTTAATTTATTAATCTTTTGTGTAATCAATAGTAAACCAACAAGAGTAAAAAAATCAAATTCGCGAAAATTAACTATCCTTCAAAGGTATAACAAAATAATATTAAAACACAAGGGGGGGGGTGATATTTTTACGAAAAGTTATTAACAGTAAAATTTGCTATACCTCTACTAGTTAATATGTTATATACAATACAATTTCGCAACACATAAAATAGATGTATTGGGATCAATTTTAATATCGTGAATATCAATAACAACAAGGCTTCCGCAAGTGCAGCGTTAAACCGGCATCACTTTAATATCCTTTATTACTTAATCCAAAAAAAGCAAAAAGGTCATATGGTTTTTGGGGAAATATTTGATTTTTATTAAAAAAATAAGCGAAAATACTTCATGTGCTTGAATATTAGGTATGTAGCCAAGTATAACTCAAGTTGAAAAATACGTAAAACTTTTTATCAAAGTAAAACTTCCTCATGAACGCAACAAAACGAAGAAATTAAACCCTATTTACAATTCCATTGCTGTATAATTTCATCGAATATGGCAGAAAATTCAGGAAAACCAGATAAATCCAGAACGGGTTCGAATCACAGCTGTACTCAGGTATAAATAGGTGAGACTTTATCTTTTCTCTTTCCTCGGTGCGAAAATATACTCGAACAGCATTATAAACAGGAAAGTAAATAATGTGCTTACAATTACGCGGAGCAGTGTTTGCCAAAATTCGTCGAAACTGAAAACATCAAGCAGGTTCAGAAAAAGATGGTGAGCAAAAATCATGAGCAGGGCATATGCCATAAACCATTTTAAACCCATTTGCTGTAGTTTGGGTTGTGTGGTAATATCGTACTCAGGTTTCTCGCCTACAAAACTGATAATCAGTGGTCGCATAAAACCGGCAAATACACTGCTTGCCGCATGCAATCCCAGCGTACCGCTGAAAATATCAACTGTTAAGCCTGTTGCAAACGATAAAAGCAGCAGAAGCCATCCCGGTGTTTCGAAAGGCAACAACAGTATAAAAAGGATATAAATATACGGGTTCAGAAATCCATAGAAATTTACCTTGTTCATAATCAACACCTGGATAAGAACAAGGGCAATAAAACGGAAAATATTATTAAGTACCAGCCTATTCATTTTGTATCCCTTCCGTGCTTTTTTCGAGCGTTTCCTGCTCATCTTTCATCAGGTTTTTAACAACGTACACATATTGCAGCGCGTTAAAATCGACACTGAATTTAAATGGGATTATATAAAAATGATCGCCCTGCTCAACCCTGAAATCCGAAATGGTTCCCATCAAAATACCGGCCGGAAAAATATAGGAATACCCGCTACTGACTATAGTATCGCCTTTTGCAATTTTAACGTGCGCGGGAATATCGGTAAGAGTTCCATACATATGATCGACACCATTCCATACAACGGTTCCCATCTGGTTGTTTTTGATGATGCGTCCGCTTATACGGGTATGTTTGTTCAAAAGACTCATTACCCAGCTGAAATTTTCGGAAACATTTACAACTGTTCCCACAATACCATTGGAAGTAATAACGGCCATATCTTTTTTAATTCCACTGCGACTGCCTTTATCGAGCATAATATAATTGTTGCGCTTACCAACGGTGTTGAGTACCACTTTCGAAACAATGTACTGATACTGCTGCTTGTAAAGGGTGTCGTTAACCCAGAAACTGCTGGTGTCATTTTTAAGGAACGAAACACCTTTCATCTGCCGGAGCATAGCATTTTCCTGAGCCAGTTGTTCATTGGTGGTACGAAGTTTCAGGTAATCGGTAGCATTGCTGATGCTGGTATAAAAACGGCCTGTAACGCGGCTGCCGGCTTTCAGAATAGCTGAACTCTGGTAATAAGTTGAGTTTACCAATAAGGTAATCGCGAAAATTTCGAGCAATACAAATAACAGCAGGAAGTGATACCGGATGATAAAAACCAGGATATTACGCATAGTCTGCTACGGTATCGTTGATGTTTAGAAGTATTTAATACGTTTTGTGCGGGGATGATACTTATAAATTCCAAATCCCTAATCCCTAATTCAAATCAAAGGAACGGTATAATGAGGATTATGAAACCTGGCAACTCAATTATTTAATCAGGAAGGTGAACTTATCAAAATTCTTAAGTGCAATACCTGTTCCACGGGCAACAGCGTGCAAGGGATCGTCGGCTACATGAATGGGCAATTTTGTTTTCATATGAATACGCTTGTCGAGCCCGCGTAGTAACGAGCCTCCGCCTGCCAGATAAATTCCTGTTTTGAAAATGTCGGCTGCCAGTTCGGGTGGTGTCATTTCGAGTGCATTAAGCACGGCGGCTTCAATTTTTGAAATGGATTTGTCGAGTGCGTGAGCAATTTCGGCGTAATTTACATAAATCTCTTTCGGGATACCGGTGAGCATATCGCGGCCATGTACGGCATAGTCAGGTGGCGGGTTATCAATTTCGGTAAGGGCTGATCCTACTTCAATCTTGATAAGTTCCGATGTACGTTCACCGATATTGATATTATGCTGCTTACGCATATATTCCTCAATATCAGCATTAAAATCGTCGCCAGCAATACGTATTGATTTGTTGTTTACAATACCGCCAAGGGCAATAACTGCAATTTCGCTTGTGCCACCGCCGATATCAATAACCATGTTTCCGGTAGGTTCAAGCACATCAATACCAATTCCGATAGCTGCTGCCATAGGTTCGTGGATCAGGCGTACTTCCTTGGCACCGGCCTGTTCGGCCGAGTCCTTTACAGCACGCTCTTCCACTTCGGTGATACCTGAAGGAATGCAAATAACCATCCGTAAGGCTGGCGGGAAAAGGCTCCGGCTTGGGCCTATCATTTTTATAAACTCCCGTATCATGTATTCCGCCGACTGAAAATCAGCAATTACACCATCACGCAGCGGACGGATTGTTTTGATATTTTCGTGGGTTTTTCCATGCATCATCTGTGCACGTTTACCTACGGCAAGTACTTTACCGGTACTACGTTCAATAGCTATAATCGAGGGTTCATCAACTACTACCTTGTCGTTATATATGATGATGGTATTGGCGGTGCCAAGATCCATCGCTATTTCTTTGGTAAGAAATGAAAAAAGTCCCATCTATATATTCTTCCTTTTATTTAATGCGTTGTTATTCTTTTTATTACCCAATCAGCGGATAATTTATTAATGCTTAAAATGCCTGATGCCTGTAAAAACCATTGCTATTCTATTTTTGTTGCAATAGTCAATTGAATCGTTATCGCGTACAGAGCCTCCCGGCTGTATCACTGCTGTAATCCCTGCTTTGTGTGCCAGCTCTACAGAGTCGGCAAACGGAAAAAAAGCATCCGAAGCCATAACAGCTCCGTGCAAGTCGAGACCGAACTCAGCGGCTTTCGAAATAGCGTGTTTCAGAGCATCAACTCTGGAGGTCATTCCACATCCCGCGCCTAAAAGCTGTCCGTTTTTAGCCAATACTATCGCATTGCTTTTTAAGTGTTTAACTAATATATTGGCAAAAAGCAAATCGTTCACCTGCTGGTCATCGGGATGTATTTCAGTTACTAGCTGCAGGTCGTCGGCAGTTTCGGTACTAGTATCCTTAATCTGCTCTATTACCCCGTTAAGTACCGACTTAAATTGTTTTGCCTGAAAATCAACTGGTTTAATCTGCAAAATTATTCTATTTTTCTTTGACTTTAAGAGTTCCAGTGCATTTTTTTCATAAGAAGGTGCAATTATTATTTCGAAGAAGAGTTTATTCACTTCTTCAGCCGTTTCCATATCAATAATACGATTGGCTGCAACCACTCCTCCAAAGGCTGAAACAGGGTCGCCGGCAAGGGCATCGCACCATGCATCTTTCAATGTTTTACGGCTGGCAGCTCCGCAGGCATTGGTATGTTTAATAATGGCAAAGGATGGATCCGGAAATTCTTTTATAAGTGCAAGAGCGGCTTCGAGATCCACGAGATTATTATACGAAATAGCTTTACCATGAAGCTGTTCGAACACTTCGCTCATATCGCCAAAAAAAACACCTTCCTGATGCGGATTTTCGCCATAGCGAAGTACTTCTGCTTTGTTAAAACTCTGCCTGAAAGCTTTGATATCCGCTTTCCGGTTGAAATAACTGAAGATTGCAGTATCGTAATGTGATGAAACATTAAACGCCTGGGCTGCAAAATAAAACCGGTCATCGAGATCGCTGCTACCGTTTTTTGTATCCAATAAGTTTATCAGATCGTTATACTGATCTGCTGAAGGAACAATAATAACATCGTTATAATTTTTAGCCGCAGCCCTGATAAGGGAAATTCCACCAATATCAATTTTTTCAATAATTTCATCCTGAGCAGCTCCGGAAGCAACTGTTGCTTCGAAAGGATATAAGTCAACAATGACCAGATCGATAGGCGGAATTTCGTATTCAGCAGCTTGTTTCAGGTCTTCTTCCTCTTCGCGGCGATACAAAATGCCACCCAAAACTTTAGGGTGCAAAGTTTTAACACGTCCGCCAAATATGGATGGATACGATGTAAGACTTTCGACGGTAACAGCTTCAACACCCAGGCTACGGATAAAATCGTAGGTGCCGCCTGTGGAGTAAATAGTAATGCCTAATGCATGAAGTTTATGTACGATTTCGTCAACACGGTTCTTATGGAACACCGAAATGAGTGCGGAGCGAATGGGTTTTGCAGTATTCATGGGGGTTTCGGATTTTCAGAATGAAATTGCAATTTTATTAAATTTTAAGGCATGTTTTTGATGTAAACGTTAAAAAGAGTCATTAATTATCGAATGTAAGCTTTAACGACGAATAACACGGAAAATGTGTGTAATTTTACATCAGGGATTTGGTTAAAATAATTTGAACGGTGTGATGGGTTTGAAGAGTTTGAAAAGCTTGAAGAGTTGAAGAGTTTTTTTTATCATGAAACCTTTCATACCCGAAACTCTGACCAATAAAACCATTGAATGGCGCATAGCGCCACTTCCGCTTTGCTACAGCATTTGAACCTTTGAACCCTTGAACCCTGTAAAAAAATATAATCCATGTTATATCTCAGATTAATCCGCGAGTCATTTACTTTTGCCATGCAGGCAATTGTTGCCAATAAAGTGCGTACTTTTTTATCGCTTTTAGGTATCACGATAGGTATATTTTCTGTCATTTCGGTGCTTACAGTATTCGACAGCATCGAAATGAAATTGAGGAAAAATATTGAAGAACTAGGCAGTAATGTGCTATATATACAAAAATGGCCGTGGGAAGGCGGGTCTGATTTTGCATGGTGGGATTATATAAAACGCCCGGAATCGCGTATTCAGGAGATGGAAGAGATACAAAAGCGAAGTGGTTTGGCTGAGGCGTGCGGGTATTATGTTGCAACACAAAAGAATGTCAAAACAAATGGTATCACATTCGAAGATGCTGTTATTATAGGTGCATCGCACGAATATGACAAAGTAAATTCTGTTAATCTGGAAAAGGGAAGATTTTTCACCTTAGCTGAATCGCAGGGTGGGCGGGCAGTAGCCATAGTTGGTAGCAAAATAACTAAGGAATTATTAGGCAATGCGGATCCTCTGGGAAGAGATATTTCGATTTTCGGACGAAAGATTGAAATCATAGGAACTTTTAAAGAAGAAGGTGATAATGCTTTTGGCGGCTCAAATGATAAGTGGGTAGTAATGCCTGTTAATTTTGTGCGCAATTTCATCGACCTTAACAGTCATAATGTTGACGCATCTATTCTTGTAAAAGGGAAAAACGGTATCTCGAATGAAGCTTTGCGTGATGAACTAACAGGGATAATGCGGTCAGTAAGGAAGTTAAAACCTACTACCAAAGATAATTTTTCAATAAACGAAACAAGCATTATTACCAAGGCTTTCGACCAGGTATTTGGCGTAGTTGCCATTGTAGGTTGGATTGTTGGAGGCTTCTCTCTCCTGGTTGGCGGTTTTGGGATTGCCAATATCATGTTTGTATCGGTAAAAGAGCGTACTGCCCAAATCGGTATTCAGAAATCACTTGGAGCCAGAAATGCATTCATCCTGCAGCAATTTCTTTTCGAAGCCATATTTTTATCCATGTTAGGAGGGATGGTAGGTTTGCTTATTATTTACGGCGGCACAGTACTGGTAACAAAATTCGCTGGGATGGAACTGATATTGAGCCTTAAAAATATTATCCTTGGCATGTCTGTTTCGGCCATTATCGGACTTGTTTCAGGCGTATTTCCGGCATGGTCAGCTTCCAGGCTCGATCCGGTTGAGGCTATGCGTTCAACTTTTTAATTCAGAAATCTGTTTCCGGGTTACTGTTTTTATTAACAGCATTTTTCTGAAGCTGGCTGCTGAAAAGCAAAAAAGCGATACATTTATATGATAATTACGCTATTTTTGCCGAAGGGCTTACTATATGGAAAAACGCTGGGTATTAAAACAAAAAGGTGATGCATCCCTGGTTTCGGGTATTGCCGTTGCATTGGGAATAGAAAATGCATTAGCTGAATTGCTTGTACAACGCGGCGTTACCTCTTTTGATGAGGCTAAAGCATTTTTCAGGCCCGATCTTTTGCAACTCCACGATCCTTTCCTGTTAAACGATATGGATAAAGCCATCGACCGTATAGCATCAGCAAAAGCAAACGAAGAAAAAATAATGGTTTACGGCGATTATGATGTAGATGGTACTACTGCTGTTTCGCTCGTTTATGCATTCCTTAAAGAAAATGATTTCAAGCACATCGACTACTATATTCCCGACAGGTACAGCGAAGGATATGGCATCTCATTTAAAGCTATTGACTACGCCGCCGAACAGGATTTCAAACTGATAATAGCCCTCGATTGCGGTATTAAAGCCGTTGACAAAGTAAAATATGCCAGCGAACGTGGTATCGATTTTATTATTTGCGACCATCACCGCCCGGGCGACGAATTACCTGCTGCTGTTGCCGTTCTGGATGCAAAAAGAAATGATTCTACCTATCCTTTCGATGAACTTTCGGGGTGCGGTGTAGGATTTAAATTAATTCAGGCTTATGCCCAGAAACATTCTATACCTTTTGATACCCTTCACAAATACCTCGACCTGGTAACCATCAGTATCGCTTCCGATATTGTTCCTATTATCGGCGA
>JBBSDC010000109.1:0-14189 GCA_038249705.1 Bacteroidales bacterium
ATTTGGTATTGCTGATGTGTTGAAAGGAATTAATGAAAAGCTGATAAACCGTCATCCGCATATTTATGGCGATGTAAAAGTTGCCAGTGCCACCGATGTTAAGGACAATTGGGAGAAGATAAAACTTAAAGAAGGGCGCGAGTCGGTTCTCGAAGGTGTTCCGATGTCGCTTCCAGCCATGGTGAAGGCATACCGCATTCAAGATAAAGTGCGGGGAGTAGGTTTCGACTGGGATAATGTAACACAGGTTTGGGAAAAGGTGGAGGAAGAAATTGCCGAGCTGAAACACGAACTCAACAATGGCCACGACAAAGACCGGACTGAAGATGAATTTGGTGATTTGTTGTTCGCATTAATAAACTATGCCCGCTTTATTGATGTAAATCCCGAAACAGCGCTCGAACGCACCAATCGCCGGTTTATAAGACGTTTCAAACATCTTGAAAAAGCTGTGAATGCCGCTGGCAAAGATCTTCACAAAATGAATCTGGCTGAGATGGATGTTTATTGGGAGAAAGCGAAGCAAGCAGAAGGGTAGGGCAGGCAACCTGGGTTTATTGCAGTCAGCTGTATTATCTAAATGCAAAACCAATCCTTGCAAAGTTCATTTCGGGTTTTATCATGTGCTTGTGAATGAGTTATTTAATATACTTATAAACAAGAATATTGAAATCAAACAGTTGATTTCAAAGAAGGGATTTTTTATAGTATTAACAGAGTTTTGCTTGATTAAATAAGCTGAATGTTTACCTACTTTTGCCAATCAAAGGGATGATGATGGGCAATTGGATTCAATATCCCATATTCAACCAATTCATTAGAAAAATTGAAAATCCGGGTCATTCCACATGCGAATTTTTATACTCAGTTGAGAAACTGCTTAATTGTATGTTGTTCACTGGTTTTATCTCTATGCCTGAGAGCTTCCGGCACTGATACTGTTCCCTATCCTGAACTCAATAAACACTACTTCAAATCCTTTTATTACGATTCGAAAAGTTTTATTGTTTCGCCTGCAAAATGGAAAACCAGGCAGTGGATTGAATTGGGTGCGATATCAGGAGCCGGTTTACTTGCTTATACGCAGGATGAAAAAATTCAAAAATATTTCGTTGGGCATCAGTCAGAAATGGCTGATAACCTTTCAAAATATATTTTTGAGCCAATCGGAAATGGTATTGGCACTTCAGTAATTATAGGAGGTTTGTACCTGGGTGGAAGGCTGGCCAATAACAAACGGCTCGCCGGTACTTCGCTTATTGCGGCTAAAGCTTTTGTAGTTTCATCTGTTTGTACACAGGCAATTAAGCAACTCGTGCATCGCCACCGGCCCTACCAGGACGAAATATCTGATCATGCCAAATGGGAAGGTCCTTTCGCTTATATTCATTATACCAGTTTCCCTTCGGGGCATTCAACCGCGGCATTCAGCCTGGCAACCGTTTTTGCATTGGAATACAGCCATACCATATGGGTACCTGCCCTGGCCTACACGTTGGCTGCCGGAACCGCCGTTTCGCGCCTGTATGATAATGATCACTGGGTTTCGGATGTAGTAATAGGCTCTGCAATTGGTTTTGTTACTGGTCGGTTTATGTGGAAACAAAGCCGGAAAGGATATAGCAAGGTTTTAATTCTGCCTTCGGTAGGTGCAAACACGGCATCACTTGCTTTTATTATCCGCTTGGCTGAACCTAAGAGGTGAAAAAGTTGTTTTTAAGTAATAATAATTGATTTTTTACTGACATTTGGAATAGGCTACAAGGCTGGTACCCGAATTTACGATAACTGTTTTATGCGCATCTTTTTTATTGTTCTTGGCATTTTGTGTGTAATACTGGCTGCACTCGGAGTTCTTTTACCCGGACTTCCGGCCACGCCCTTTTTATTACTGGCATCGTACTCATTTGCACGAAGCTCAAAACGCATGCATGATTGGCTTGTAAACAACAGGGTTTTCGGACCTATTTTATCTGATTTTCTCGATCGAAAAGGTATCAGACTTCATATTAAAGTAATTTCAATTTTAACGATGTGGGGAATGATGCTGGTATCTGTGTTTTTTCTGATGGAAAATGATATTGTTAAATATGTTGCGGTAGGAGGGGCGCTTATCGGAACTTTTGCCGTAACACGCTATAAGACTATCAGAGACTAGGACTGGGTTTTGTATATTATCAGCCAGACATAGTTGCAATTATAAAATTCCAGACTTCAAAATCCAAACCTCAGGCAAGCAAATCACATTAGCTAGGTTTCAAATATTTCACTTGAGCCGTTTTTTTAACCACTGAGGCACTGAGAGCACTGAGGGACACTAAGGGTTTTTGATTTTTGATTTTTGATTTGTGAATTGGGCCAGGATTTTGGTATTTGGTATTTGGCCTTTGGTATTTGGACTTTGGCCTTTGGTCTTTTGATCAATGCGCATCAAGATTATTCAGCATATAAATGCTATGGCGAAGGGTAGGAATAATCTCTGTCATATATTCATCCACAGCTTTCACGCTGCCGGGTAAGGTATAAACCAGTGAATTTCGCATAACGCCGGCAACAGCTCTCGACAATAATGCGTTAGGTTTCAGGCTGCCATATTTAAACCGAATCAGTTCCATAATTCCAGGTATTTCCTTGTCAAGAAATGGTTTCACCACGTCAGGCGTGATATCTCTTGGGCCGATACCTGTGCCGCCAGTAGTGATTACGATGTCATATTCTGCTTCGCGGGCATCATTCATCAAGGTATCCAACTCTTCAATATCATCAGGGATGAGTTTTCTTTCAATGGTATATTTCCAGCTTTCGGTTTCGAAAAATGAAGTTAAAAATTGTTCGATCTTCGGACCGGAACGATCGGTATATTCGCCGCGGCTGGCACGGTCACTGAGCGTGATAACCAGGACTTTGAATACGCGCGGGATATAAATAACATCGTCGCCGGCTTTCACTATACCGTTTTTCAATACCCTCGCAAAAATACCTTCTTTGGGCATCACACAATTGCCAACTTCTTTAAAAATAGCACACGAACTCCCATGGCACTCTTTGCCGATCTGCGTGATTTCGAGTTCAACATCACCAATTATAAGCATATCGAGCGGATGGGTATTTACCAGTTCTATACCTTTGGTTGTGATATTTTCAGCAAATTCACCATAGTTTACTTTTCGTCCTGCCGCATGAGTGAAACGATCAAAGCTTTCGTCGGCAAGCAAACTAACCTGCCTGTGCCATTTTCCTGAATGGGCATCGTTGGCAACGCCAAATTCGTTTAATTCAATTTCTGGAACCGGAACTTTGATGGTGCCTTTTTTCTCACTAATATTTACAGAAACTACAGTTATAGGAATTGACATGGCTTATTGAGGATTTAGTTATTGGACGATTGGAGAGTGATGAGTGGTCATTGGGTTGCGGATAGTTGAGAGGATTTGGTGATTTAGAGGGATGGGTAGTCATTCGTGGTCATTCGGTAGTTATTCTGGTTATTCATGGTTAATTGGTGGGATTGTTAGTTTTCTATTGGATTACGTTTTATTTCTCTCTTCATTATTTTTTGGCAAAGCTCTATGAATTTGAATTACATATTGCACTCCTTCGATAATATAAAAGACTGACGACGCCAGCAATGAAAGCCCGAGAGAAATGAAAAATGTGCCTTTGTATAGCTCCGGAATCATTTTTAATTTGCTCATCGCGATGCCCAGGGAAATCATAAACGTCATCATAATGTAACCTCGCACATCGAAAAATGCAAACATGCATGGTCGTCGGTTGGGCAGATTAATGATGCGTGTTACGTAACGCAGGCTCACCTTACGGAAAACCAATAAAAAAAAAGGAATAAATCCTGCTACTCCGATAAGGTAATTTACAAACTGATAAAGGGCGTGCTCCTCAATGTACATGAAACCTGTTTTCAGAATACGAAATGCAGCAAAACCCCAGATAGATGCGCCTATTGCAATAAGCACCGATTTAGGGACTCCTGGTTTAAGCTTTTGTATAAGTGTTTTCGACATAGTTAATTTTGCAGATTACCTCTCCGATTCCTGCTGCTCGTTTTGTTATTGCTTCCGGTTAGTAAAGTTAATGTTGATCGGATTGAAAACGGATTCGGTATTCAGTTCTTTCATTTTTTGCAATCCATGGCGGTACATGAATATGAGGAATGGAATAAAAACTATCAGCAATACAGGGTGCCCGGACATAAGCAGAAAATCATATAAACCGTGCAAAAGCCACGGAACAGTAAATGCCCTTATCAGCCATTTACTGCGGTTTGGAACAGAGAAGCGTGCCATCCCAAGGTAAAACCCCATCACAATTCCGAATATGGTATGCCCGGGAACTGCAGTAAAAGCTCTTAAAAGTCCGACCTGCATGGAGTTGCTGTTTGAGAAAACATAAAACAGGTTTTCGACTGCCGCAAATCCTAACGAGACCGAAACGGCATAAACAATGCCATCAAATTTTTCATTGAAATTGCGGTTACGCCACACCAGAATAAATACAGCCATGTATTTAAATGCTTCTTCGGTGGCTCCGGCAACTATAAATCCATCCCAGGCGGCTTTCGCAATTTTACCGAAATCTTTACCAACTACAATTATGTAGTTTTCAATTACTCCAACAGGAAAAATAATGATTGCACCAAGCAAAATACCTTTCAGAATCAGCTTAACTGGTTCTTTTTCGTATTTATCGCGGAAATACACATACATCATAAGTATTATGGCCGGCGCTAATGCAAGAAGCAGAAGGTACATACGTATTGGATTTGTAGATTAAGAAGACAGTTTTAAACTCCCTGAATATCTGTTTTAGTCTTGCTGATTAGTTTTATGTTGCTTATTTCCATGCTTTTATCAACGGCTTTGCACATATCGTAAACTGTGAGCAGCGCGGCTGATACTGCGGTGAGTGCTTCCATTTCCACACCTGTCTGGCCGATACAATGCACTTCGCTCATAGCCGTTACTCCCAGTGTTTCGATGGTGAGTTTTACATCAACTTTGGTAATCATAAGGGTATGGCACAACGGAATAATCGAAGAAGTGAGCTTAGCTGCCTGAATACCTGCAAGTTGGGCAACAGTAAGTACATCACCTTTTTTCATATTGTTTTCGCGGACAAGTTGCACGGTTTCGGTCTGCAGACTAATGAAACCCTGTGCTTTCGCGATACGCAACTGGTTTTTTTTATGCCCTACATCCACCATATTGGCTTTGCCTGCATCATCGGTATGGCTGAGTTTGTTCATGGTTTTGAAGGGGTTGGGTTTTGGGGTTTAGGGTTTAGTGGTTCAAAGGTTGAAGGGTTCAAAGGGTTCAAAGGGTTCAAAGGTTCAAGGGTTCAAAGGTTCAAAGGGTTCAAAGGGTTCAAGAGTTCAAAGGTTCAAGGGTTCAAAGGTTGAAAGAGTTCAATTGCCTGCGGCGTTCAAGAGTTCAAAGGTTGAAAGAGTTTCGGGTTTGAAATATTAGCGTTTACTTCGTTTGAATGAGGTTTTCGTGATATTGGGTTTAGTGTCGCCTTGTTGCCTCTCGCCCATCTCCTTGTCCCCTTGTCTCCCCGTCGCCCCATCGCCCTTCTCCCTTTCGCCCTTCTCCTTATCCCTTTATCCCCACCCCCCAACACCAAACTCCTAACCCCCAATATTATAAAATTCTCCGTGTTTATTTATCGTTCCGCACGAAGGTTTGTTTCCCATTGATAGTTTCAGTGCTTCGGCTGCGCCATATTCGCGGACATTGTATTCCATATCGTTGAAAAGGCATGGTTTTATCATTCCATTGGCTGTAAGCCGCAAGCGGTTGCAGGTTGAGCAATCGCCACCGCTGCCGCCATCCACAATGTAAAACTCACCTTTTTCGAGGTCCATCTGCCTGATAAACCGAACCTTTAATCCGAGTTTCCGGCCATATTCCGCAACGTCAAGCGCATCAGGTTCTGATGGGGATTTCGAAATTACACAGTTTATTTTTACAGGCGAAAGTCCTGCTTTTATAGAAGCATCAATTCCGTTCAAAACTTTTTTAATATCACCGCCACGGGTAATCTGATGATATTTCTCAGCATTCATTGTATCGAGGCTGATATTGATACGATGAAGTCCGGCTTCTTTAAGAGGTTGCGCGAATTGCTCAAGTAACTGCCCGTTGGTGGTCATGCCCAGGTCGATAATTGCTGGTCTGGATGCAATCATCTGTACAAGATTTACAATTCCTTTGCGCACCAATGGCTCACCTCCGGTAAGCCGTATTTTATCAACACCAAGTGTAACAGCAGCATCCACTACTTCTATAATTTCCTCGAAAGTAAGTATGTCGCTATGCTGCATCATTGCAATACCTTCGGCAGGCATGCAATAGGTGCACCGCAGGTTACAGCGGTCAGTTACCGAAATACGGAGGTAATTAATACGCCGGTTATACGAGTCGAACATTTACAAGAGTTCCTTTTTTTATTTCTGTTTCGCCGATTTCGATTGTTACAATACCGTCAGCATGAATATAGGAATGGATATGAGCCGAGCCATGATATTCGGTTGGCATAACAGTGCCTTCCGAAGAAAATGTAACAGGGAAAAACGCTTTCCTCGTGGTTTTTTTTCGGGTGTAATCAGCACCCATCGCAACTTTTACCTGATTCAGTTTTCCCTCATTACCGCTTACAATTTTTATAAGATGCTTAACCAGCAACTCAAACTGTACAAAAGAGGAAACCGGGTTTCCTGGCAAAGCCACCAGGTATTTACCTTCACAGGTAGCAAATATTACAGGTTTACCGGGCTGCACGGCAAGTTGCCTGAATTTAATTTCGTAACCGGCCTGTTGAATTACCGCCGGAACAAAATCGAAATCACCTGCTGATATTCCGCCGGTTAGTATTACAATATCGCTTTCGGCAGCGGCTTGTAGTATGATTTGCAATGTTTCAATTTCGGTATCGCGGGCAATTCCGAAATATCGCGAACTGCAATTTGCACGCTTCGCCTGTGCCATAAGCTGATAAGCATTGCTGTTGCGTATCTGCGATTCAGCAGGAGTTTCGGATGGTTCAACAAGTTCGTCGCCGGTCGAAATAATACCAACCCGCGGCTGTTTATATACTTCGGGAAAAGCACAGCCAACCGATGCCAGTATCGCAATTTCCTGTGGACGGATAAGTGTCCCTTTCGACAGCACTTTTTCGTCCTTGCGGATATCTTCAGCTTTTAAACAGAAATTGGAAGCTGTTTTAGAAGCCACAAACCGGATGGTATCATTACCTGTAACTTCAACATCCTCAACCATTATTACGGTATCCGCTCCTTTGGGAAGCATTCCACCGGTCATCAGTTTTGAGCATTCGCCAGCGCCAATTAAATGGGTTGGCGCTTTTCCGGCAGGAATGGTTTCAAGTACTTTAAGCTCTTTTTGCAGATCGTCGCGGCGGCAGGCATAGCCATCAACAGCTGATTTGTCGAAAGGTGGCATATCCATATCCGAAAAAATTTCGCTGGCAAGCACTCTGCCCAGGCATTCTTCAAGTTTTATTTTTTCTGATGCAAGAGGAACCGCCGTTGTATTGATGATCTCCATTGCTTCTTCAAATAGTATCATTTTGGGTAATTCGATTAGGATACAAAGGTAATTATCATTTCGATGCGATAGGATGATTGGTGCATCTCGCCCGTGTTTATTTGCGTTATTCAATTTAAGAATTAGGATTTAGGATTTAGGATTTTGGTATTTTGGTATTTGGCATTTGGTATTTGTACTGCGGTTTTTATGTTTATTTGCTATCTTTGTAAAAAAGAAACGCTATGGCAGATTTTAATCAATCCAGCACCAGTACCCAGCCGGCTCCCAGCCGTACAAAGCTATTTTTTAAAAGAATCAGGAAATACCTTTACCTGGCTTTGACATTATTTATTGTTATTGTTGGTATTTATGTGTATTGGAGTTTTTTCTTTACATTCAGTGATGGCTACCGTGCAGGATTGTTGCAGAAGTTTTCGCGTAAAGGCACTGTTTTTAAGACTTACGAAGGAGAGATAATCCTAAGCAGTGTGCAGAGTAGTAAAAATGTAGCTCTTGCATCTGAAAAGTTTCTGTTTTCGGTTGCTGACAGCGAAGTGGCGATGCAGCTTGAGCAACTGCAGGGGAAAAATGTAGTTGTTCACTATTCCGAGAAAAACAATACCCTGCCCTGGAGAGGCGAAACGGTGTTTGTTGTGAGTAGCGTGAAGGTTAATGAATGACGAATGACGAATGACGAATGACGAATTACGATTTACGAATTACGATTTACGAATTACGAATTACGAATGACGATTTACGAATGACGAATGACGAATTACGATTTACGAATGACGCATGACGATTTTTGATTTACGATTTTCGAATGAAACAGGCATTTTTTGTAAAAAGTATAAAAATGGGTTTGGAATCAATCGTACCTCGTACCTACCATCTCGTAAATCGTACCTCGTAAATTGTACCTCGTAAATCTAAAATCATAATTCGATTTACAATACTTTATCTTTAAAAAACTTATACGTCTCAACCTGTGAATTTATTTTCAGGTTGAGATTTCCTTTTACATACAGGTTCAATTGCGATGCTGCAATATGCCTAGCCTTTGTATTGTCACGCAGTTGAATCTGTAAAATGGTCATAATTTCACGTTGCAGATCGCGGTCGAAAATGGGGCATGCTACTTCAATCCGGTGGTCGAAATTGCGCTCCATCCAGTCGGCTGAGGAAAGATAGTACAATTCGGTTCCGTTGTTGGCAAAAACCATAATGCGGCTATGTTCGAGAAACCGCCCGACGATGGTAATAGCTTCGATATTCTCACTCAGCCGGGCAACACCAGGCTGAAGCAGGCAAATGCCTCTTACAATTAACTTTATTTTTACACCCGCCGCACTTGCTTCGTAAAGCTTTTTAATAGTTTTAACATCAGTCAGGTTATTGATTTTCAATATCATCCATGCATCAATTCCTGTTTTTGCATTACGTATTTCGTTGTTCAGCAATTTAATAAAGTGGTTACGCATATGAAAAGGCGCAACTATAAGTTTTGCGAAACGCGGAGCATTGTAAATGGATTCGAAAAGGTGAAAAACGCTGTTAACATCAGCAACAATTTCTTTATTGGCAGTAAAAATGGATACATCAGTATAAATTTTTGCTGTTGTTTCATTAAAATTTCCCGTTCCTACACCTGCATAATATACACTTTTCATGCCTTCCTTACGTCGGATCAGCAATAATTTGGCATGTACTTTATATCCGGGGATCGATTGTATGACCCGTACACCTTCTTCCTGCATTTTTTCGGCCCAGTAAATATTGGCTTCTTCATCGAACCGGGCCTGCACTTCGAGGAACACTGTTACTTCCTTGCCATTACGGGCTGCATTAATAAGCGCATTTACTACATTTGAATACCTGGCCACCCGGTAAAGCGTCATTTTAATAGCCCTTACCTGCGGATCGAGCGATGCTTCGCGTAATAGGTCGATCAGATAGTGAAACGACTGATACGGATAATGAAGCAGGTAATCGCGCTCTTTAATTCCTGCAAGGATGCTTTTGGTTGACCGTAATCCCTGGTGTTCCAGCGGGGGCAAGGATTTATATTCCATTTCCGGTGTCCCTACGTTAGGGAAACTCACAAAATCCTTGAAATTATGATAGCGTCCGCCAGGAGTAATAGTATCGCTCTGGCTGATATTGAGTTTTGCAAGAAGCTGGTTCAGAAGTCGTTCGGGCATATGGCGGTCGTAAACAAACCTCACGGGAGGTGCTATTTCTCGCTGTTTCAGCCCTTCGGCCATCAGTTCGAGAAAACTTTTGGATACGTCGTTATCAATATCCATTTCGGCATCGCGGGTAAATTTTACGGCATAAGCTTTGTATGAATTAAATCCGAAAACCGAAAAAATATCGTTCAGGCAATGCCGTATTACATCATCGAGAAGGATAATAAACCGTTTTTCGTTTTCCTGAGGAAGGATAATAAAACGCGAAAGTGTATTTACAGGTACTTCAACCAGCGCATATTTTTCCTGCGTGGGCTTGCCTTTTACCTGCAACACTACTGCCAGATAAAGCGAATGATCGCGCAATGAAGCCGCTTTAAGGTTGCTGAGAATGATAGGGAAAAGGCTTGGCCTCACATGCTCCCGGAAATACTGATCAACAAACTTGCCTTGTACGGGCGAAAGCTCCTTATCGCTGATTACGAAAACATTATTATCAGCAAGCTCCTGAATTACAGAATTGTATATTCGCTGAAACTCTTTTTGTTGTATCTTGGTGATACGGTTTATTTCGCGGAGGGTTTTACGGGGATTTAAATATTTTTGCTGAAAAAGGGTTTTATCCATGCTTATCATGCGGTTAACCGTAGCAACCCGCACACGAAAAAATTCATCCAGATTATTGGAATAAATCCCCAGGAATTTTATCCGGTTTATCAATGGTGTTGACGGATCTGCCGCTTCCTGAAGTACCCTTTCATTGAAATACAGCCAGCTGATTTCACGGTTGATACTATTGCTCTTAGTTCTGGCCATAAGTATTTATCTGATGAAAGTTTACAAGTTGGTTAAAAAAACATGCGAAGGTGCAATGTTGCTGTATTTTTAACATAAAATTAGCTTAAATAGTTCAATTGTTCGTTAAAGCTGAGAAAAGTTTAAAATTCTGGCAATTTTTCAAAGATATTAAATGGAAAGCAACAGGAAATTAAATTATTGTTAAATCTTTATAAATGGATCTTCTGCACTAAATTCCAGAGATTGATAGATACGCCATTGCTGAAATAAAACAGTAATCATCCACATTGCCCTTCGAAGGCTCCCATCACCCACCACCTTAAACTTTATCCCCCGAAATTGATTTGAAGTGTAAAACAGATTGTTGATATTTTTTTTTCTTTCAGATTTGGCATTGTCAAATTTATACATAAATTTGTAACCATTGTATAAGGTTAAACAAGTTGGTTATGAATGATTTTTTAACATTGACTGAAGCTTCAGAATTAATTGGTAAGAGCAAAGAAACATTGCGACGATGGGATCGTGAAGGTAAATTGATTGCAGTTCGCGAACCTATAAGCAATTACAGAGTATATAACAGAAATCATGTTGAAACATTATTTTCGAACGTTCTCACTCCTTTTACAATAGAAACCACAGCGAATTACGTGGAGCCTGATAATAATTATTCCGTTATTGAACTTTTTGCAGGAGCAGGTGGATTAGCCATTGGGATGGAGAAAGCCGGATTAAAATGTGTTGCTTTAAATGAAATTGACAAATGGGCTTGTCAGACATTACGCAAAAATCGGCCAAACTGGTCCGTCATGGAAGGTGATGTCAGAACGTTTGATTTTTCTGAGTTTAATAACCAAATTGATGTTATAACTGGTGGTTTTCCTTGTCAGGCTTTTAGCTATGCAGGAAAAAGGTTAGGCTTAAATGATGCGAGGGGAACACTTTTCTATGAATATGCGCGAGTTGTAAAAGAAGTAAACCCGCCTATTTGCATTGGCGAAAATGTTCGTGGTTTATTAAGCCATGAAAATGGTAAAACACTTCAAGGAATGATTTCAATTTTAGATGAAATAGGCTACAATGTCGTTCCTATCAAGGTACTTAAAGCTATTAATTATAAAGTTCCTCAAAAAAGAGAACGACTAATATTAGTTGGAATACGAAAAGATATTAAGAGTAAATTCGAATATCCAAAACCTTATCAACGGATATACAACCTCTCCGACGCGCTAAAAAAAGGAGATCTCTTTGATTGTGATGTTCCTCAATCAGATGGAGTTAAATATCCGAAAAGTAAAAAAGACGTTCTGGACTTAGTTCCGCCTAAGGGTTATTGGCGTGATTTACCATTAGAAATTCAAAAAGAATTTATGGGTGGCAGCTTTTTTTTAGGAGGTGGCAAAACCGGAATGGCTAGAAGAATTGGTTGGGATGAACCTTGTTTAACATTAACATGCAGTCCTGCGCAAAAACAAACGGAGAGATGCCATCCTGATGAAACACGTCCTTTTACCGTGAGAGAGTATGCCCGAATTCAAACATTCCCTGATGATTGGAAATTTGAAGGATCAGTGGCTCAGCAATACAAGCAAATAGGTAATGCTGTTCCTGTTAATTTAGGAAGAGAAATTGGTTACTCAATAGTAAAGTTTTTAAATAATTATCGAAAAGAATTAAAAATGAAATAGAGGCGATGTCCTTATTTCATTAGCTAAATCTTCGCAGCCTTTTGTGAAAAAATCTTTTGTATCAAGAGCAGTTATGCTTTCATGTAAGGCAGAAACTAATTGTTCATAAAAATCAGGATATCCGGTTACTCTTTGCCAAAAATCCTTTCCAATTATTACAGGATGTGTTTTATCGATAACCTTATAATGCATGCTCAATTCCGATGGTTCACCATAAAGAACACCAACCAGAAAATCTGTATTTCTTATGCCTTTTAGCGCCTTGTTCGTCCGGGCTAAATTTATAGTATCAGTAAATTTTTTAATCAAGGGTTTTACATCTTCCGAATTAATTGTGTTCGGGCCAGCTTTAAGTTGACACCATTTTTTTCTATTGTCAATTTTATCCAGAAATTCAATATCCATTCCTTTAATTAATGATCCTTGAGCGATTTCCAGTTCAACGAACATATCTTGTATCCGTGTGCCAAAAGAAGTGTTTATAGAAGTGCCCAAAACTCTTGGATAAAACAATGCTTTTGCTATGCCCTCCGGACTATATTTATCATCCAATACCTTAGATAAGTATTTAACTACTATAGGGTTAATATTGTACGATTTTAATTTAGAGTGTATATTGAGTGATGAGGCAATATGCTTTTCGAAAATTTTCTTCTCAAAAAAATCAACAATACTTTTGGTTAGCTCTATCTCGGTCATGTTACTTTATTTGTTTCCAAATGTAGATAAAGTTTTGAATAAAAATTCTCCGATATTTTATTCATTTATCACCTCTTTCTTTGATTTATATTTCTCCGCCGGCGCTGATTTGTAGTTAGTGCCGGTACAAATATCCGGCTGCATTTATCCTCTAACTTCATCATTGCCCAAGCTTTCCCTCGATGGCTCCCACGGCGCGTTGAGCCATATCTCCTGAAATTATTATGAATTGTTAAACACAATACTCCGTTATTTTTTTATTAAACGCTAAGTCGCAAGTAATAAGTAATAAATTTTAAGAATAATAGGACGCAAAGACCATATTTTATATAATATTGATAATAAGATTATTAGGAATTATTAACGGACTGTTATAAACAAATTGTTAATAATTTTCTTATCCAGATTGGGCAATATCAAATCTATACATATAGTCTAAACCATCCGCATACACATGTGTGCGGATGGAGTAAGTAAAAAGCAAAATTTTAATTTTCGGTCACAGCCGAAACTAACAGGATGTTTTTTTACAACATCCCCGGCCACACCGTAAAGTTCTGTATCACCTTCGCGGTTTTGAGGTCGGCCCATTTTTCGGTTTCCAGGTGAACCGAAACAACGCCGGTTGTAGGCAATGAATCGAGTTTTGGACTGGCAAAACGGTTGGCAACCAAAGTAATTACGGGATTGTGTCCCACAATCATTACACTGTTAACTGAATCGTCGAGTGCTTCTATCAACTCAATAGCATCCGAATCATCACCGGTGAAAAGTATTTCATCGGTAACAACTTTTGCTGCCGGAATGCCAAGTTTATCAGCAATAATGAGCGCTGTTGTATAGGCTCTTTCAGCCGGACTGGCAATAATATGATCAATTAAAGGCTTGCTTTCGGCCATGTATTCAGCAACTTTCCAGGTGCGGGCAACGCCGGTATCAGTAAGCAATCTGTCAGCATCAGCAACGTTAGCATGTGCCGGAACAGCTTTTCCATGACGTACAATATATACAGTCTTCATATTGTGGGTTTAAATTTTGGTAAACATACAAAATAACTTTAAACGCAAAAGCGATACCTGAAAATATTCGGATATCACTTTTGAAAGAGTTCGGTTTTGTGGTTAAGATTTCAAAGTTAAAGAGTTCAATGTTTAGCGATCAAAGGTTCAATGCTTCGTGTTCAAAGGCTGAAGCGAAGCGGAAGTGGAGCTTTGCGCCATTCAATGCTTCGTGTTCAAAGGCTGAAGCGA
>JBBSDC010000110.1:0-14143 GCA_038249705.1 Bacteroidales bacterium
CAATTTGATTTTTAGTAATTTTCATCTGAAAACGCGTTCCTTTGAAACTTACGCCGAAACTCAGCGACTCCCACGCATCGGGCAGCGAGGGTTGTAATGATAAGTTATCGCCTTCGAACGAAATTCCTGCAAAAGTGGATAGCGCTATAAGCACGGTGCCTGCCATTACCCCGGCATGAATTCCTTCGGCAGTGGTACCACCCTGTATATCAACAAAATCACTGGCTAAAGCTTCGGAATAAAGTTGCCAGCTCATTTGCCTGTTTCCTGCAATGGAAGCCAGGCGGGCATGAACAATACGGCTTAGTGTGGAGCCATGCGAAGTTCGCCCGAAATAATATTCGAGGTTTCGTTGCAGGTAATCGGCTGGTAACGAATAACCTAGTCCGGCTAACAGGCTGTCAACTTCCGGCTTTTCGAGGTTATAAAAAGTCATCAGCATATCAGCCTGTTTGGCTACTTTAAACTCATCGGGCGACAGTCCTTCCGCTTTTAGAATTCGGTCCATGCGGTAAATATTGCCGTATTTCTTTTTATAAAATCCCCAATCGAGTTCTTTCAGGTCGAAATATCCTTCGTATTGAGCTATAATGCCTTCCTCATTGATATCGAGAAATAGTTTTCCGGAAATATCTTTCCAATGCGTCAGCTCATCCGCATTAAATCCTAGTTTTCCAAATTCTTCTGAAGCGTTTACTCCATATGATTTCAAAATACGTTCAGCTTTTCCGAAAGCCCATGCTACCATCAGGTTGGTATAGGCATTGTTATTTATACCGCCTTCGGATGCTCCGTGATATTGTTCATGAAACTCATCAGGGCCCATCACTTTGGTGAGGTCGTAACGCTGGCGGTTTTCGTTCCAGTGGCATTTGCTTGCCCAGAACCGGCAAATTTCAAAGAACATTTCCGTTCCGTAAGCTTTCATAAAATCATGATCTTCAGTTACCTGAAAATACTGCCAGATGTCAAATGCCACTGCCAGCGAAACATGGCGCTGCAACGAACTGTGATCGGCATCCCACTCGCCATTAAGCGGATTAAGATGGATAACCTGGGTTTCTTCCCGTCCGTCGGAACCGCTTTGCCACGGGAACATTGCACCCTGGTAGCCATATTCCTTCGCATATTCTTTCGCCTTTCCGAGTCGGCGGTAGCGATACATAAGCATTGATTTTGCAACTTCCGGGAGATTTATATCATACAAAGGCATGATAAAAAGCTCGTCCCAGAAAATATGTCCGCGATACGCTTCGCCATGCAGTCCGCGGGCTGTGATACTGGCATCAATGGTGCTGTTATTCGGCGACATCGAAACCATCAGGTGGTAAAGATGGAGCCTGAGTAGTTTTTGCGAAAATCTATCGCCTTCAATCTGCATATCTATTTTTTCCCATATCGGGTTCCACGCTAATGAACTGGCTTCAAAAAGTTTCTCAAAACTTTGGGTGGTATTATCCAGTTTGGAAAACGCTGATACAAGCGGATCTTCAACATCATCAGGTTTCGAGGTATAAACAGCCACTTTTTTGACGACCGAAACAGCTTCTTCTTTCTTAACCTCGAAGGATGCAATTCCATAGACAGCCGATGGAGAAACTTTGCTGGCGAGTTTCACTGTTGATTTTTTCCCATACTGATAGAATATATGGTCGGCAGCTTCGGCAATCTGAATTCCGGATTGAGTAGTTGATACCAGTACAAAATGCCGGTTGCCATCAGCTCCATGGTCAACAGGTTCGAGGTGTTGCTGGTTGAGCGATTTATACCGTTCGACGCCATCATTAATAATCGCCCCGTTTAAACCCGTTTTTAAAGTTATTTTACCGCTGAAATTCAGTGGTTTAACGGAATATTGCAAAACTGATAAGTGAGGATCAGCCATGGAAGTAAAACGACTCGACTCGATAAGGGTTTCATTTCCAAGTTCGTCGCGCACTTTTAGCAAACGGGTTAGCAGACCAGTTTTCAGATCGAGGTTGCGCTCAATAGCTAGTATCTGTGTATCGTTAATATCGAACCATTTTCCATCATTAATACGGAATGTAACCGGAAGCCAGTTGGGTGAGTTTACAAAATCTTCGTTCCAGATATCCTTACCGGCGATGGGAGTGCTAAGCCGGTTGTAAAGTCCGGCAATATATGTTCCGGGATAATTTATTGTATTGGCATCCGTTTCTTCCATGGAGCCGCGGGTACCGGAATAGCCGTTACCAACACTCAGTAAAGCTTCGCGGGTACGTTCCTTAATAGGTTCGTAAGTGTGATAAGTTATATTCCAGCCATCATCTTCAATTCCTTTTTTGAACCAGTTGTTGATTGCCTCCATTGATGTTTCCGAAATATCATCAACAACAATATCGGCGCCGTTGATAAGGAGTTCGAGGTTGTTTTCTTCACGGGCAATGCCAAGTACCAGTCCGAAGTTACCAGCGCGACCTGCGGCAACGCCCGAAGTAGCATCCTCAATAACAACGGCTTTGTGCGGTTTAACACCCAGGTTAGCGGCTGCGGTGGTAAAAATATCGGGTTCGGGTTTACCTTTCAATCCCATTTCAACCGAAACAACCCCATCAACGCGCGTTTCGATTAAGGGCAACAGGCCGGCAGCTTTCAGTACGGCCTCGCAATTTTTACTCGATGAAGCTACGCCTACTTTTATTCCTGACCTTTTCAGGTCGTGTATCATCTGAACCGTTGATTCGTACACACTCACACCGTCGCGGTCGAGCACCTCGTTAAAAGTGATGTTTTTTCGGTTGCCCAATCCACAAACGGTTTCCATTTCAACTGTATCCGAAGGATCGCCAAAAGGAATTTGTATGCCGCGCGATTCGAGAAATGATTTTACGCCTTCGTAACGTGGTTTGCCATCCACATAAGGAAGGTAATCCTCTTTTTGCGTGAATTCTTTAAATGGCTCGCCATGCTTTTCTTCGCGATAGCGGAGGTAGTCGTCGAACATTTTTTTCCAGGCATGGCTGTGAACCAGCGCTGTGCGTGTAATTACACCATCGAGGTCGAATATTACAGCTTCAAAAAGATATTTATGTGGCATAGGTACGCGTGTCTTAAAATTATTGTATCCTTGTTTAAAGAGGCAGTGTTGGACGACTTTTATTAAAATAATTTCGTTTCAATTTTTACTTTTCCGACTCTGAAACCTTCTGCTAGCTCCCAAATTAATCATGTGTAATGAATAATCGGACTTTGCGATTTTAAAATTTACCTTAATATCGAATATTTACCAAATTACTAAATTTTTACCCAAATAAATCCATAAGCTGGCATGTGCGAAGGCACAGTGTTATCAAATACATTTACACATTCTTCCATACCTGCAGGCAAATTTATTTTTACAGTAGTGTCCGTCATGTTATGTATGATGAGCCACTTTTCGGTTCCGAAAGTCCGGTAGAATGACAATATTTTTCCGTTTTCCGAGCCAGGAAGAGTGATGAATTCAATACTTCCGCGTCCAAAAGTTTTATGCTGTTTGCGTATATTTAGCATCAGCTTAAGTTTATTGTAAATCTTGCTGCTGAAGCTTTCAGGATTTTTAAGGTTTAATTCGAGTTGGTCCCAGTCAATTTTTCCCCGCACCAGGAAACGGGTATCATCTTTGCCTGTAAGGCGGATAAGTTCGTTATAATATGTTTCGTCGTTCAGTTTTCCGAATTCGTCGCCGTAATAAATAACAGGTGTTCCCGGAAGTGTAAGTATGATGGAATAGGCAAGCAGTATTCGGCGATGGTCGCGCTGCATAAGTTCCGAAAGGCGGGCCGAAATACCTTCGCCAAGGCGGAAATCCCATTCGGGTTTCAGGCAATATTGCTGATGAATGTATTTTCGTTCTTCTTCGGTAACATAAACCAGTTCGAGACTTAGTTCGTCGTGGCAACGCAGGAAAGTAAACCATTGTCCGCTGGGAGGCAATTCAGGCGTAAATTCTTTCGAAAGTGTTTCTTCAATAGGTTTGCCACTTTTCATGGCAATGGATTTAAAAATACGCGGCATCAGCGGGAAGTGATACGCGGCATGACACTCGTCGCCTTCGCCCATATATTCAACCACTTTGGCGGGTTGCTGGCAGGCTTCGGCCAGTAATAACGATCCGGGCTTGATATAGTCGAGTATCGCTCTCAGGAATTTTACCACAAGGTGTGTTGGAATCAGGTTTTCGCAATCGGTACCTTCTTCTTTCCATAGGTATGGAATGGCATCGGCACGAAAACCATCCACACCAGCATTTTGCCAGAACAATAAAGCGCGGCTCATGCTTAGCAATACCTGTGGATTTTTATAATTAAGATCCGGCTGAAAATTAAAAAAACGATGAAAATAATACTGATCGCCCCAGGGTTCCCAGTTTGATTTTTCTATGCCTTTAAAAATTATTCGCGCCTGGCTATAACTTGTATTATCATTGCTCCATATGTAATAATGACGGTATGGATTGTCCTTCGATTTGCGTGCTTCCTGAAACCAGTGATGTTGGTTGGAAGTGTGATTCATGGCAATATCAAAAATTACTCTTATTCCCCGGTTATGGGCTTCGGAAAGGAATTGGCTAAAAACCGCGTGTTTATCAGCCCCCTCTGCTCCGGCAAGTTCGGCGCGAATGCTGTAATAATCGCTGATATCAAAACCTGCATCCCGCATGGGCGAATCGAGGACAGGCAATAACCATATGCAGTTAATCCCCAGATCGTGCAGATAATCAAGTTTTTCGGTTAATCCGGCAAAGTCATGATTAAAAAGATCAACATATACTGAATAGACAACAGCATCTTTGTACCAGTCAACCTGGTCCGACTTACTATTGGTGCGGTTAACATCAATGGTCAACAGAAAATTCTCCAGAATTCGGGTGGAAATCCCGGGATAGAGCTTCCCCCAGATATCAAATAGCAGCTTTCGTTGTTGCATTGGAACAGGACTTAGGAATAATTGTAAATGATTTTTGAAATATAATCTTTATGGTTGATAATGACTTCAGTTTGAAGTTAAAAATTATGTAAACTCAACATTGTGAGGGTACTATGAGTTTTACAACTGCTCCACTTTGACTCAGATTCAGGCATGGCTATCGCTATCCGGCTAAAGGCACAGCATAATGCATTGAATTCAGAATTAAAGTTCGGGTTTAAAAGCCTCCGTTATGCGAAGCGAAAAAACAAGAAAGAAATAAGATCCTTGTTTTATTAAAAGGTATAAAAAGAGGCTACCCTTTCAGATAGCCTCTTTTCAGAGTTTTGTTAATGTATTACTACTTTTTAGCAGCAATAGTGTAAGTAAGATTGGTAATGTCAGCAGTAACTGTGTACTTGCCTGCAGCTGCAGGAGTAGGAATGTTAGCTGGGTCGGGATCGCCGGGAGCACGGTAAACCAAAACACCGCTAGCCGCTACAGCACCTGCTGCAGTTCCGTACATTGGTTCCCATGCACCTAAGGTGGTGATAAATTTAATAGCAAGAGCAGCACCCAGTTCGGTTGTGAGGGTATAAACGCCGTTGGCGCCACCTGTCATCGAAAGAGCTGCATTGTTATCCCAACCTGCAGTACAACCATCGCCAAGCATATAAAGAGCAGGAGCAATAGTGTAAGTCAGAGTGTTAGTGTTCATCGTTACAATGTATTTACCTTCGGTTGCCGGAGTCGGGATATTTGCTGGATCAGGATCGCTTTCGGTAGCACGGTAAACCAGGTTTCCACCTGTGCTTGTTCCTGAAGCGTCAGTTCCGTACATCGGAGCCCATTGACCTTGAGTTGTAATGAACTTAATGGATTTTGCAGCATTCAGAGTGGTCGAAATGTAGTAAACACCATCGCTTGCTTTCATCATAGGTAGTGGGGAACCATTTTCCCAGCCAGCTGAACAGCCATCGCCCAACATAAACATTTCGGGAGCAGCACCAGCAGGATTAACTGTGAAAGTGTATTTTTCGGTAACGGCATCAATTTTCAGAACTATGTCGTAAGTACCATTCTCGGTAGGAACAAAATTACCATCGTTATTAGTAGTGAATTTATCAGCGGCAAGACCAGCCATAGTAACGTCATTGTAACCAATGCTCTTCTTGTTCCAATCCTGACCTTCGCGGATTTTGAATGAACCAAGAGTTGTAACTTCAACCTGGTTATAAGTCCATGTGTAGGTGGTAACGTTTTCAACAACAGGTTTGCTTACCATAAGTGTAACATCCCAGTTGTGCTGTGCACCGCTAACCATTAAACCATCACCAACCAGACCGAGTTCGGTATTGGTATAGTCGATCAATTGAAGATCACCAGTTTTGGTCATTGTAGCTACAAATCCTGAACCAAGAGTCCAAACCATTTTAGCTGTGTATTTACCAGGTTCAGCATTAGGAATATTTGCTCCGCCTGGAACAAGTGCATTAACGGCACCGCCCATATTGGTATTGGCTTTAATTCCAATTACACCACCTCCAAGATCGTATTCTGCATCGAGGATAACTTTCCAACCATCGGAATAGCGGAATTTCCAGTCAGCTTTGGTAAGAACCATATCATTGATCTCGAAAGTCATGGTGTTCAGATCGAATCCTTTAGCAGGCATAGCTGTGCTTCCCCCCCATCCACCGGGTGTAGCTGCACCGATAACTCCCCAAACTACTGGAAGAATAGCGATTTTCTTAAGTTGTTTATCCAAAACAATATGGTACAACCCATCAGCAGGAACGGTAAAAGCGGTTGTATTTTCAGCATATGAACCCCGCCAGAAATCTACTTTAGGTTCGTCAACATTGCGGTCAGCTTCAGGAACAACAGCGAAATCGGCACCAGGGCCCCAGCTTGTTTGTTTGCTACCTTCAACTAAAACGATGTTGAAACCGGGAGCACCTGCTTTTACAGCAACGAAAATTTCAACCAATTCAGCACGATCGGTTTGGTTAACCTCATTACGGGTAACTTTAAACATTCCTTTGGAATTAAAATCAGTTAAGGCAGTAGCACCACCTTTAACATACAGACCATCCAGAACAATTACTGGTGGATCAATAGGGGGATCGTCGTCTTTACACGAAGTAGCGATAAAAGTTAAACTGAGTAACAAAGCCCAGGTCAACTTCATAAGTTTACTAAAATTCAGGTTTTTCATGATTTGAGTTTTTAATTGGTATTGATTATTGATTGATTATTGATTGATTTGTGATGTTTAGAGTTAACAAATTACAGGCCAAGATTTGGATTGGCATCAATAGCCCATTTTGGTATCGGGAAAGTCCTTCTTGCTTGATCACTGGCAGGTTTTTCCCACCAGCTATTTCCAAATGTTCCAAACCGGATCTGATCCTGACGGCGATGGCCTTCGAGCCACAATTCGCGTCCGCGTTCGGCCAATAACTGATCTAATGTAGCTCCGGCCCAGGCACTTACACCTGCACGTTCGCGGATAGGATTAATCCATTGGTCGCCATTACGACCCTGACGGATTTCAGTTTCAGCCTTCATTAAGTAGAAGTCAGTTATACGGAATAACGGGAAATCGTTACTTAAATTTTCTTTAGCACCAACTTTTATTTCATATTTGATGGCACGGGCTCCGGTCGTTCTGATCTGTTTAGGTGTAAAAGCACCTTCATCCATTTTTAAAGCTGGAATATAAGGATCAATATTCAGAGGTTCGCCGGTAATACTTTCGATAATTTCGGCACCGGTAATCGTCTTTTGAAGCCCGTACATGAAGTATGAACTCTTCCTTACATCGCCATCTTCATAAGTATCAAAGAAAGTTGGAACAGCACAAAATCCATTCCATGGGCCAGCAACCATATCAAAAGTGAGGTTACTTTGGTAATGTAACGAACGCATATGAATCCTGAATCCTGTGAAATTATCTTCATCATAAGGAATTGAGAAAATTATCTCAGGTGATTTTTCGTTTGCGGTTTTAAACGGAGCAAGCACATTGCTTTCGAGAGTGTAATTGCCGGCTATTACGCTGTCGCAATATTGGCCGGCTTTAGCCCACTGAGGAGTGCCGGTATAAATTTCAGCATTCAGATAAAGCTTAGCCAGTAACGAGAATCCCATATAACGGGTAGCAAGGTATTTGTTATCAATAGGTTTCAGGTAATGAAGGTTTGTTTCCAGAGTAGTAACAATGCTGTCGTAAATAGCTGCTCTTTTGATTTTAAGAGGCAGGAAATCGTCGGGTTGAATGGCTGTTGTAAGATAAGGAGCATCTCCGTAATTATCCATAAGCAGATAATAATAGAAGGAACGCATTACCTCAACTTCTGCAATTTTGGCTTTTATGCTTTCGTTTTGTTCCAACGCCTTGAGCATATCAATGATCTGGTTGCATGATGTTATTCCTTCCCAGAAAGTACCCCACATACGGTTTACACCTTCATTTTCATTGGTCCATGAATGCATGTGCATATCGGTCCATTTGCCACCATCAAACCAGTCGGAACCACGGGTAGGGGCAGCTAATTCATCAGAAGTAAGTTCCTGTGCGAGGAACCACCATCCCTGATCGTCAGCCAGGTTTTGCATACGTTTGTATGCATCAACACTTAGGTTGGCAACCTGAGCCTCATTTTCGGGATACATATCGCCCGGAATTTTGTCATACATCGTTTCATCAAGCTTGGTGCAGCCCGAAACGATAATGAAAAATAAAACTGTACTTAAATATAGTATTCTTTTCATGTTTTTAATGTTTAGAAGCTTGCGTTAATACCAAAAGTGATTGTACGTGTTTTTGGATACACATTGTACTGGTCTATTCCGTAGGAAAGTCCGCTCATCGAAGTTTCCGGATCAATACCTGAATAACCGGTGATAGTGAGCAAGTTATTGGCTACAACAAACAGCTTCAGGCTGTTTATCCAGTCGAGGTTTGCTGTGCTGAAAGTGTAACCTACCGATACATAATCCAACCGCAGGAATGAAGCATCTTCGAGATAGAAATCAGCGATGGTAGCACCTGTTTTTGTGCGTCCCTGGTTGTACCAGTCAATTGCTTCGGGTAATCCGTTGAGTGAAGGCATATTCCCGGGGAAGTCGAAAAACATCCTGGTTGCATTATAAACTTTATTCCCAATCATGGAACGGAAAGCTAAATCAGCTGACCAGTTTTTGAAGAAAGTAAAGTTATTTGACCAACCTAATTCTACTTTTGCATTGGCTGAACCTACCCATTCGCGTTTGGCTTCACCCAGAATAGCAGTATAACCACCGGATTTGGATTCGTAAATAAATTCGCCGTCAAGCAGGGTTACGTATACAGGCAGGTAGAACGCACCAACTTCCTGTCCGACAGCAACTCCAGTTACCCAGTATTCTTCTCCGACCATACCGCGACCTGAGATAAAACCTTCGTGACGGATGCCGTTTTCGTCAGTTGCAAAGCGTCCAAGGTCAGTAAATTCCGATTTGTTATGGGATGCTGTTAAACCTGTTTTCCATGAGAAATTTGATTTGTCAACCATAAAAGCCTGGAAGAAAAGTTCAATACCTTTATTTTCGATGGAACCGGAATTGGCAAAAGTTGTACGGGCAAGGTTTGGTGGAACAGGAACCTGGTAAGCACCCAGCAGGTCAGAAGTGTTTTTCTGATATACTTCCAGACTACCACTGAACCTGCTGTTGAGGAAAGCGAAATCGATACCTATATTAACTTCGGCGGTTCTTTCCCATTTAAGATCGGGGTTGGCATTCCATGCCGGCTGAAAGGATACTACTTGTAGGCCTGTTTCAGGATTAGTAGCAAGTCCGCCGGGCTGCCATGCAACTTTACTTCGGTATTCACCAATATTCTGATTACCCGAAACGCCATAGCTTCCTCTCAGTTTTAACTGGTCGATCCAGCTAACGCCTGACAAGAAGTCTTCGTTCTGCATGTTCCAGCCTATAGCTGCCGTTGGAAACCATCCCCATTTGTTGTTTTCACCAAACTTAGTGGAACCATCGCGGCGGAGGGATCCGGATGCATAATACTTCGAATTGAAATTGTATTGTACACGGCCAAACATGCCAATAAGGCGCGACATCCCTTTATAGGACGATACATCGCCATATTTTACATCAACCAGGGTTTGGAGGTTATTGGGCCCTGAATAGGGTGACTGAGCATTGGAAGCTTGTGCCGAAAATCCATCGTAACCTGATTCCTGCCACGAATAACCAAGGATAGCATCAAAATTGTGATTTTCAATTTTCTTGACGTAATTTAATGTAGCATCCAAAAGTTTCTGGAAGTTGTTGCTGTAGCTGCGTCTTGCATATCCGTTATCAGCGGATGCAAACAGACCTGACGGACGGAAGTAGCTGTATTCATTATCGTTACGGATATACCCGCCGTTTACACTTGCTGTAAGACCATTGATAATAAGCCAGTCAGCTTTCAGGTTACCTGTAAAACTCTTTGCATCACGAATATTGGTTACTTCGTTTATGGTCGCAATCGGATTTTCATAGTTAAACTCCCGCTGGGTTTTATTATAGCTTCCATCGGCATTGTATACCGGATCGGTTGGATTGTGCGAAATAGCCTGATAAATGATATCATCCTTGTTCCATCCTCCGTAATTTTCGTAATCGTTGTTTTCGAAGGAAGATGTTAAATTTCCGGTAAGAGTAAGTTTGTTATCAAATGCCTTGTGCGAAAGATTAAGTTTTGCACTGGTTCTTTCTTTTTGGGTGCCTTTCATTACTCCTTGCCAGTTGGCATGAGTAATTGAAGCATAATATGTACTGGTTTCGGTGCCACCGCTGAAGCTCAGGTTATTGTCGGTAGTTATACCTAAACGGTATATCTCGTTCTGCCAATCGGTGTTGGAACCACCATCTTTAAAAATACTGTCAACTGTCCAGTTTGGATGTTCACCTAACTGACTCTGAAGTTTTGTATCAGCGAAACCACGTAACTCGTCAGCATTGAGTACATTAAGTGTATTAGCAACTTTATCGAATGATGTTTTGCTGTTAATAGTAACCGTTGAACCACCATTTTTACCCTTTGAACTTCCTTTTTTGGTAGTAATAATAATTACACCGTTAGCGCCTTGTGATCCGTAAATAGCTGTTGATGCCGCATCTTTAAGAATGTTGTAGCTTTCGATATCTTCGGGTGCAATAGCTGTAGGATCAGCATTTGGAATGCCATCAATTACAAACAGAGGTTGAGTGTTAGAGTCGAAACCGGCTGAACCACGAATCCTTACAGCAAAACCTGAGTTAGGGTCGCCTCCTTTTTTGGTGATAACAACACCCGAGGCTTTTCCTTGTAAACCCTGAATAGGATCAGTCATTGAGCCTTGGTTTAACTCGCCGGCTGTTACATGGGCAATAGCTCCTGTGCGGTCGCTTTTCTTTTGCGTACCATAAACCATAACAATTACTTCATCAAGCGTTGTTGCTTCCGGTACCAGTTTAATATCAAGAGTTTTCTGAGTGGAAACTACAACTTCCTGAGCTAAATAGCCAATAAAGGAAAATACCAGAGTTGAACCCTGTTTTACATTTAGAGCAAAATTGCCATCCAGATCGGTGAGCGTACCTGTGGTAGTACCCTTAACCAAAACTGTGGCTCCGGGCAGCGTAGAGCCGTCCTTGGCATCAGTAATTTTTCCTGTTAACTGCACATCCTGAGCACTTACCTGAACGGCAAATAACCAGGCCACAAACAGTAAAAGGATCCTGAAAGAGATTAAATTTTTCTTCATAGATCTGACTTTCTTGAGATTAGATTATTGGTTTCTATTGGTTGATTATTTTTTTTTTGCAAAATGTTGGCTTTGGGTTTTTAAAATCCGAAAGGCCTGATAAAAATAATGATTATTTTTTTAAAAAACTTAGAACGATCATAAAAAAAGCTGACTTAGCCGGAAATGGATTCATTTTAGTAAACTTTTTAAAATTATGTTCGGTACAACAGCGCAAAGCTATAAAAAGAATAATACGATTACACACTTATTATCCTCTTTTTTAGGCATTTCTATAATTATTTTTCTGAAAACGTTTTCGCAAACGTTTGCGTAAATTTTACAAAAAGATAATTTCTTTTTAACAAATAGTATTATTGTGCATTTTGGGTAAAATACTGATAATCAATTAGTCTTATTGTAAATGTAACACTAAGCCTGAAATGAAATTTTATTATGCGTTCATACTAAATTAATATTTCTATCTTTATCTGGAAAAAAAGCCGGTCCGGTAAAATGTTATGAAATCAACTCAGTTAACCATTAAAGATATTGCCCGCAGTCTGAATGTTTCTATATCAACAGTTTCGCGCGCATTAAAAGATCATCCCGATATCAGCCAGGAGACAAAAGACCTGATAAGGAATTATGCCGAAAAGTTTAATTACAGACCTAACGTATTGGCTCTCAGTTTACGCAGGCAAAGAAGTTATTCAATCGGGTTGATAATTCCGGCTATTGTTCATCATTTTTTCTCATCGGTAATCAGCGGAATCGAAGAGCTGGCGCATAAAGAAGGGTACAACCTGATCATTTGCCAAAGCAACGAAAACCAGTACCGCGAAATGATTAACCTTCAAACCCTGATTGATCACCGGGTTGACGGCATTTTGGTTTCATTAAGCAAAACAACCCAATCGTTCGAGCATTTCAGCGAAGCATTGAATAGCGGAATGCCAATAGTTTTTTTCGACAGGGTGTGCGAGCAACTCGAAGCGGATAAAGTAATAACCGACGATTTTGAAGGAGGCCGCATTGCCACCGAATACCTTATTAATAAAGGGTGTAAAAATATTATTCACCTTGCTGCACCTCAAAACCTGTTAATTGGCCGCGACAGGCGTAACGGGTATTGCGAAGCACTGCGAAAGGCCGGAATTGAAGTACGGGAAGAAAGGATTTTAAAGTGCGATACGCGCGAGGAAGTGCAAACCTTACGGCAACATATTTTGAATCTTGCTCCTGAATTGGATGGTATTTTTGCCGTAAACGACAGTACAGCCATTGCTGTTATTCAAGTACTGCAGCATAATGGTTTTCGTATTCCTGAAGATATTTCGGTTATCGGTTTTGGCGACGGACCTAATGCTTCCATTATTCAGCCAGAACTCACCACCGTGGTTCAAAAAGGATATGAAATGGGAAGGGAAAGTGTGAAACTGCTATTGCAACGACTGAACAATCCTGCCGCAGATATCAATTACCAGACAAAAGTTTTTAAACCTACATTGAAGATAAGGCAGTCGGCGTAATTGTATATTAACTCAATTTGGCAATACAAATTCTTAATTCATTGATGATATAAAATTGAAATACAGATCTGGTGAAATGCGAAAAGCTGAAGCGAAGCGAAAGTTGGGGTGAAACGGAAACCAAGCCAAAGCATGGAGCGTTCTGCACCGTTAATAGTTCAGTTTAATTGTGATTTCAGGTGCAGCGCACCGTACTATTTGTAGAAATTAATTTTAGGAATAATCAAAGGTGCAGCGCACCGAAATAGTAGAAAATAATGGCAAACACATACACGAATTGTTATTTTCATTTGGTTTTTGCAGTAAAAAACAGGCAGGCGTTGATAATGAAAAACTGGAAGGATGATTTGGAGAAGTACATAACGGTTATTATACAAAACCATAAGCATAAGTTACTGGCAATAGGGTCAATGCCGGACCATATTCATATTTTTATTGGTTATAATGTTAATCAGCTGATCCCGGATTTGGTCGAAGATATAAAAACATCAAGTAACATCTGGATAAAACAACAGGGATTTACCAAATTCAAATTTGACTGGCAAAAGGGTTATGGCGCATTTACGCATTCACGATCCCAAATTAATCAAGTGGTGAAATATATAAAGAACCAGGAAAAGCATCATCAGAAGAAATCATTTAAAGATGAATACACAGAAATTCTTGTTAAAAATGGCATTGACTACAATGAAGAATACATATTTGAGTTTTTTGAATCTACTTTTTCAAAGGATTAAACCGGGGCTGCTGAAAAGGGCAAATCATACATATAATTACAAAGACAGCTATGTTTAATATTTTTCCGTTTTAATATTTCGGTGCGCTGCACCTGTTACCCTTTATTACAATATTTCTACAAATATTTCGGTGCGCTGCACCTGTTACCCTTTATTACAATATTTCTACAAATATTTCGGTGCGCTGCACCTG
>JBBSDC010000111.1:0-14040 GCA_038249705.1 Bacteroidales bacterium
ATTTTATTGCCGGAAACCTGAGTTTATCAGCCAACTACTGTAACCACGAGGAAGGACATGCCCACGAAAATTGCGGAAATTAAGCTTCAAAGCACTATCGACGAAAGATGTAAAGTCTGTTTTCTGAAAACATACCAGCTACTTATGGATGAATTTAATGCTGATAGCAAACAGAAGGAACATTTTCTGGCTTTTTACCAGGATGCCATGATCCGGCACAATAAGTTGTCAACTCCTGAAATAACACGGGAACTGAACAATACATTCTGCCGGCTCATCGGAGTTCCTGATCCGTTTGCAAGGGAAAAGGAGAGTAGCAATCACATAGCGCTTCAGTTATATAAGGAGTGGAAACCGAAAGTAGCAGCATCTGGAAATCCCTTCAACCTTGCTTTGCGCTTGGCTATTGCAGGTAATATTATGGATTATGGTGCAAATAACAGTTTTGATGTGCATCAAACCATTGACCTGGTAATGAATTCCGATTTTGCAATTGACAATTCAGCGGTGCTGGAGCAAAAAATCAGAGACGCTAAAAGCATTTTATACATTGGAGATAATGCCGGTGAAATTGTTTTCGACAAGTTGTTTATCGAAACCATGATGCACAAGCAGGTAACATTTGCAGTAAGGGGAGCTCCTGTACTGAACGATGCAACCCTGAGCGATGCCGCTGAAATTGGAATAGATACAGTTGCAAAGGTGATTTCGAACGGATACGATGCCCCATCAACTGTTTTAAAAAAATGCAGCAAGGAGTTTCGCGAAGTTTACAATTCAGCTGATTTAATAATTGCCAAGGGGCAGGGAAACCTCGAAGGATTAATTGCCGAACACGACCCCCGGATATTTTTCCTGCTTATGGTGAAATGTGATGTGATTGGTGAAATTTTGAATGTGAAAAAAGGAAGTTATGTTGTTTTTAACCAGAGTGAATAATAGATTGAAATACTTGTAATTAACAATAAATTAACCCTAAACCTAAATGTCTATGAAAAAGTTAGCCTTACTTGCCATCTGCGCATTATTTATGGTGTCGTGCAATCAGTCACCCAAAACGGCTGAAACTCCCGGCATGGAAACAAACAAAGTAACCGTTATGGATACCTTTCGTGACGGTGTATTTATCCATATTACCGAAAGTTATAATGATCCACACCGGGTATTGATGCCTTTAAAAATGGCCGTATTGATGGCGAAGGATAAGGATGTACTTGTGTATCTGGATATCCATGCAGTTGCGCTATTAGTTAAAGGTGCCAAAGACCTGAATTTTGCAGATTTCGAATCGGCACAAACATATGTTAAAGAACTTATAGCCAGTGGTGTAGGTGTTTATGTTTGTCCAACCTGTTTGAAAGTTGCAGGTTTTAAACCCGAAGACCTTATGGAGGGAGTACAAGTTGCCGATAAGGATAAATTCTTCAGTTTTACCAAAGGACGAATACTGACATTGGATTATTAGGGGATTGGTGCTTGATGAATAGTGAATAATGAATAGTGAATAATGAATAGTGAATTACGAATAGTGAATTACGAATAATGATTAGCTAAAATCCACCTTATGTACCAAAACCTGTATTTTATGGTCCTTCTCCTTGAGGAGAAGGTGCCGAAGGCGGATGAGGTGAGAAGGTGCCGAAGGCGGATGAGGTGAGAAGGTCCCGAAGGCGGATGAGGTGAAGAATGAAAAGTGAATAGACTTACACGGTAATTACCACGCTAATTGGAACAAACCGGAATAAAGATAAAGCTTAGAAGTGAAGAAAAATGAGCTTTGAAATAATTTCATATACTGTAGGTTATTCTAGTTAGATGAAATTAAATAACGAATAATGAATAATGATTAGCTAAAATCCACCTTATGTACCAAAACCTGTATTTTATGGTCCTTCTCCTTGAGGAGAAGGTGCCGAAGGCGGATGAGGTGAATGGTGCTGAGTGCCTGGTGTTAAGTACTCATTGCACTGGTTAATTTTAAAGTTTGCTTTAAGGAGAAAAAATCTTACAACTCAAATCTAAAAATTAAGGATACCAGGCACTATGCACCAGGCACTATGCACCCCAGTTTAAAACTATTAGTTTCGAAATAATAATGTAAAAAATGGACAAAATTAAAATCGGGATTATCATCTGCAACAGGTATCATACCTGTGCCGGCGGAAAGTGTTTCAGATCACTTCAGCAACGTGAAGGGGCTTTTGAAATGTATAAGGATAAAGAGGTTGAACTCGTTGGATATACCACTTGCGGTGGCTGCCCTGGCGGAAACGTAGAATATGCACCCGCCGAAATGAAAAAGAATGGCGCAACACATGTACATTTTGCTACAGGAATGCTGGTAGGATATCCGCCCTGTGAGCACATGAAATATTTCGCAAAGTTTATTCCTGAAAAGTTTGGCATGGAAGTCGTTTTTGGCACCCATCCTATTCCTCAGAAATACTATACCACACATCAAAATCTGAACTCCTGGCATACGCCATTTATGCAATCAGCCATTAAGGAAACCTTAACCGACGAAACCACAAGGCTTGCGTATGATTAATCTCCAGCCATTCAAAATAGCCATTGCCAGCGGAAAAGGCGGCACTGGTAAGACAACCTTATCGACCAATCTTGCTGCTTTTATAGCAGAACAGGAAGAAGTTGTGCTGGTTGATTTGGATGTGGAAGAGCCTAACTCAGGCCTGTTTTTCGAAAGTGAACTTGTACACGAAGAGGAAAATTTCAAAATGATCCCTCAGTGGGATGAGTCAAAATGCACTTTATGCGGCATCTGTCAGAAAGTGTGCAATTTTCACGCTATTATTCAGCTCGGTCCGTCCATCATTGTTTTCCCTGAATTATGTCATAGCTGTTATGCCTGCTCAGAGTTATGCCCTACGGAAGCTTTGCCCATGATTCCCAAAAAGACCGGGATGCTGCGGGATTTCCAGGTCGGTAAGCTTCATTTTGTCGAAAGTCGCCTCGATATTGGTGAGGAACAGGCCGTTCCCACCATCGCAAAAACAAAGAAATATGCTGCCGGTAACTACGGGCATGCACGCATCACCATTTACGACTCACCTCCCGGCACATCCTGCCCGGTGATTGAAGCAACCAAAGATGCTGATTTCGTGATACTTATAACGGAACCAACGCCTTTCGGCCTGCACGATTTAACCCTGGCGGTGGAAACCATGCGCGCACTCGGAAAACCATTCGGTGTGGTTGTTAACCGCGATGGAATCGGAAATAATGATGTAATTCAATATTGTGAAAAACAGAAAATACCTTTACTGGCAAGGATACCAAACAGTCGTAAAATTGCGAAATTGTATTCATCAGGCAAACTGATTTATCAGGATTTTCCTGAAATAAGGGAATCCTTACGCCAGATTTTAACTACTTCTATAAAATTAGTGAAAGGAGAAGTTGCATGAAGGAAATAGTTGTGATATCAGGTAAGGGCGGAACAGGAAAAACTTCCATTGCGGCTTCATTCGCCGTTTTGGGCGGCCCCGAAGTGGTATTAGCCGACTGCGATGTGGATGCTGCCGATATGCACCTGCTTATGCAGCCTGATTTTAAGTATTCAGATGATTTTTACAGCGGCGAACTGGCTTATATTGATCAAAGCAATTGTATAAGTTGTGGAAAGTGCGAACAGGTTTGCCGTTTTGATGCCATATCTGTAAAGAACAACCTATTTACAGTTGATCCGCTAAGTTGCGAAGGCTGTGGCTATTGCGCACGGATTTGCCCTACAAAAACTATTATTAACCAACAACGCCTGGCGGGTAAATGGTATATCTCAAATATCAAAACAGGAAGTTTCATGGTTCATGCCCGTTTGGGCATTGGCGCCGATAATTCGGGCAAACTGGTAGCAAAAGTTAAAAATGAAGCCAAGGAGATCGCACTCGAAGAGCGGATAGATTATGTTCTTGTGGATGGATCGCCCGGCGTTGGTTGTCCTGTGGTTTCTTCACTTTCGGGTGCAAATTTTGTGGTGTTGGTAACCGAACCCTCAGTTTCAGGTCTGCATGATTTGAAACGGGTGTATAAACTGGTTAAAAAATTCAACATCAAAGCTGGTTGCATCATCAACAAAGCAGATGTAAATCCCGGGAAATGTGCTGAAATAATACAATTTCTGAAAGAGGAAGATATTGTGCATTTAAGCGATTTGCCATATGACGAGAATTTTACAAAGTCAATGATACAGGGAGAAACCATCATTGAATTTGACAAAGGAAAAGTAAAAGATCTTCTGACTGAAAGTTGGGAAAAAATCAAAAATATTTTAACAAATAAAAACACTGACTTATGAAAATTGCATTTACATCACAAGGAACAGAATGGGATTCAATGATGGATCCACGTTTTGGCAGAACCGAATATATCGTCTTATATGATGATGAATCTAAGGAATTAAGCATTGTGGATAACAGCACTGTTAAAAATGAAGCCCACGGGGCTGGAACAGCAACATCGCAGCGCATATTTGAACTGAAACCCGATGTGCTGATTACCGGCAACGGACCCGGCGAAAATGCGGCAAATGCCCTGAAGCATATCAAAATGAAGATATTTGTGGATGCGCAGGATATGACACTCCGAAAAGCATATGAGAATTATAAAAGTGGAAAACTCAGGGAACTTTAGCGAACCGAAAACATGTTTTGCAATTAAATCGAACCACAAATTATTTAAAATGAAAAAAGTACAATGAAAAAATTACCCGAATTAGTCAATAAAGCCTGGGACAACCGTCAGGACGCAGTTATCTTCAGTACTGTAAGTGCCGATGGATCTCCCAATGCAATTTATGCAACCAGTGTTTCAAAACACAATGAAAACTGTATTGTTGTGGCAAACAATTACTTTAAAAAAACGATTGAAAACATCCGGTCCGGAAGCACAGGCAGCATCCTGTTTATAACAAAGGATGATACGTCGTACCAGATAAAAGGGAAAATTGAGTATCTCACTGAGGGAGAAATATTTGACGAAATGAAGAAATGGAACCCTGCCCGGCTACCCGGACATGGAGTTGCTGTTATAGCCATCGAAGAAGTTTATGCCGGAGCCGAGAGATTGCTATAAGTATCAGTAATTGGAAAAGGCATACGGTAAATTATAAAATCATAAACCTCAACCTGATCATTCCGGAATTCCCGGTTATAGGTTAACTCAGCAGACACTCAAATCGATGTTTAGGCATGACTTATACCACTCGTTGATATCACATTTAATGAAGAATGAATACAGAGTACGGATTTTGTAATTTACGCCTTAAAATTAAGTTCTGACATCTGTTTTTGGACATGAATACTTTTGGAAGTTGTACTAATTTTTTGTAAATTCGTAAAATCTGTAATAAATAGATTATTTAAGGACTAAATAGTGGTTTAAATCCTATTATTAACAATTAAAAATTAAAAATTATGGAAAACATGACAAATCAGGAAATTATCCCCTTGCCTCGCATTGGCGATAAAGCGCCTTCATTCGAGGCAGTAACAACACAAGGACCTATCAATTTCCCTTCTGATTACAAGGACAGTTGGGTAATTCTTTTCAGCCACCCGGCTGATTTTACACCTGTATGTACCTCTGAGTTTATGACTTTTTCAAGCATGGAGGGTAAGTTCAACAAAGCAAACTGCAAGCTTGTAGGCTTGTCGGTCGATGGTTTGTACAGTCATATTGCCTGGCTGCGCACCATCAAGGAGAAGATAGAATACAATGGCATGAAAGACGTGGAAGTTAAATTCCCGTTAATCGAGGATATTACCATGAATGTAGCAAAAAAATATGGCATGATGATGCCGGGCGAAAGCAGCACAAAAGCTGTAAGGGCTGTATTTTTTGTTGACCCTAAAGGTATTATCCGTGCAATTATTTATTACCCGTTAAGCCTGGGCCGCAACTTTGATGAGCTTTACCGTGCTTTGATTGCCATGCAGGCTGCCGATGCATTCAGTATTGCAACTCCTGCTGACTGGCGTCCGGGTGATGATGTGATAGTGCCGACTGCCGGTTCGTGTGGTGTAGCAAAAGAACGCATGGAAAGTAAAGAGGAAATGCACTGTTATGACTGGTTTTTCTGTACAAAGAAACTGAGCAAAGATGAAGTCCTTGCCAAGCTTATCAAATAAAGAAAAGTGATCGTTTTATAAGTTAAAACCAATAATTATGGGAAAAGAAGGTATTAAGGTTTCATCAGTTGATGTAAACAAACTTTTGGAAATGTTAAATGCGGCTCTTTCGGAGGAATGGCTTGCCTATTATCAATATTGGATTGGGGCAAGGATTATGGAAGGCCCCATGAGAAGCGAAGTTGAGCCGGAACTCCTGGTGCATGCCGATCAGGAAATCAACCATGCTGTGCTGGTTGTGGCGCGAATCATTCAACTTGGCGGCACACCGGTAATAAATCCAGCCAACTGGACTAAACTTGCAAGGTGCGATTATGATGAACCATCGGATAAGTATATCGAAGTAATACTGGAGCAAAACCTGAAAGGTGAACGCTGTGCCATACAACGCTATAAGGAAATTGCCGATTTTACCAATGGCAAAGACCATACAACACATCAGATGGCAGTTACTATTTTAAATGAAGAAATAGAACACGAAACTGACATCGAAGACTGGCTTACTGACTTAAGCAGAATGAAGGAAGAGTTTAAGAAAATAAGAATGTAAAAGGCCGAACTGGAAATCTGCAAATGCTCTTTAAACTTCAGGCATTGATTTTTAACAAATCAATGCCTGATTTTTTTTGCCTTAAAGCACAAACAACCTTTTCGAATCAGGAATTACCCGTTCTGACTAATCAGTTGCAACGATTTCTTATTAATGATCTCGATCTGTTTCCCTTTGATATTCAGAATATTATCGTTGTTAAATTCATTTAATATCCGGCTAACGCTTTCCCTGCTAGTATCCACAAGATTTGCAATATCAGCCTGAGAAACAGGGAGAGTAAAAGTATCCGATTCAAAAATATGGTCGGCAAATTCTAATATTACATCTGCAATATTCCCGCGGGTTTGCTTCTGGGTACGGTTCGCACATCTACGCATTGATTCCAGTTCGTCCTTACAGAGATCAAGAATAATCTCAAAACCAAAAAGTTTGGTATCTTTCAGCAAAAGCCTGAACGCGCTGATATCAATAAAACACACCTCTACATCACCGATTGCCGTTACTGAATACTGATTTATTTTATCACCTATTGTTGTAGGCAAGCCCAGGTATCGCGGAGCTTTCACAATGCGCACTATTTGCTCGTGATAAGGCCCTTTAATATGGATTTTTGCCAAGCCGCTTCTCAGGTAAACAACATTGGTTGAAAAAGCACTTTGCGTAAAAATTGAATCTCCTTTACGGAAATTAACTGTTACGTTGTTACAGGATAGTTGTTCAAACTCGGCATCGCTTAACGTTTCTGCCGCCTTCGATTTAAAAACACAGGTTGCACAATTATTACTCATACTGCAAAGATAGTAAGTAAATGTGAGCTATATCACATTAATATGCGTGATAATACACACCTTGTTCGGGGATCGGCATTTCTAATGTGTCTAATTTTGCCGCACTATCATAAGAAGCAGGAAAAACAAAACAATAAACAAACAAGAAATGGAACAGGAATTAAAAGATCAGGTAAATCAGCTTCAGGAACAAATTGAAGCACTACAAGGCAAAGTTACACGCCTTGAGAATTCAAGGATGGATCAGCTATCCATGGCTATAGTTTCAGGCGATATGGATAAAATTCTGGCTGCGATGGTTATTTCATTGGCTGCCGCTGCCATGGATACCAAAGTGAAATTATTCTTTTCTTTCTGGGCTCTTTCGGCTCTCAGGGCTACTGATAAAAAAGCTAAGGATAAAGATTTTATCTCAAAAATGTTTGGAATGATGTTGCCAAAGGGGAAAAACAAATTGAAGCTTTCGAATATGAATATGGCCGGAATGGGTCCGGTAATGATAAAATATCTGATGAAGAGTCAGAATGTACTTAGCCTGGATCAGATGTTCGAACAAGCCGGCGAATTAGGAATCGAAATTGTGGTTTGCGAAATGTCAATGAACCTTATGGGTTTCAAAAAAGAAGAAATGATTGATTACCCTCACCTGAGTTACGCAGGCGCAACAACTTTTGTTTGCGATGCAGGTGAAAGCAGCATGCAACTGTTTATTTAAGGGGTTGAGGGTTTAGGATTTAGGGGTTAGGGTTTAGGGAAGGTAACCAAGATCCAAATTACAAGAACCAAATTCCAAAGCCCTTACTATTTACTATGCACCAAGCACCATGCACCAAGCACAAAAAAACACTTTTATAAAATTAAATTAATACTAAAACAAAATAATCATGATGACAACAGAAGAATTGAAAAATGCAGCAGTATCCAAATCAGTTGATGCACGTGGAACCGCTTGTCCTGGCCCACTTTTGGAAGCTAAAAAGGCAATAGGAACCATAAAATCAGGCGATATTATGGAAATACTTTCCGCCGACGAAGGAACAAAAAGTGATATCCCAAAATGGTGCAACAAACAAGGCCACACTTATTTAGGCGCCGTTGAAGAAAACGGGTACTTCAAAGTTTACATGAAGAAGTTATAAACAAAGCTCATGGCTGAAAAAATCAGGAAAAGTGCTAAGATATTAGTTTTTTCCACCGAAAAAATAAGTGATCCCGCTATCGATATGGCGGGATTACTTAAATTACATTATCCCCCGACTGTATATACAATTACACTTCCGTGTTCAAGTGGAATAAAATCAAGGTGGATTTTACATGCTTACGAAAAAGGCTTCGATGGCGTTTTTATCGCTGCCGATGGCAGCGACTGCATTTTCGGTGAATCATGTACCGAAAAAACCGGGAATGTGGTTGGTCGTACACATGAACTGATGAAAGAAAAAGGAATTGAGCCGGCACGATTGCGAATGGCTGCTATCTGTTCGGTGTGCAGCGAATCATTTGTAAAGCAGGTAAAAAGCTTTAATGAATATTTACTTAAAACATCAAACCCGCAATAATGAGTGAACAACTAAATAATACTTCGTTTGATGCGCTTGTTGTTGGCGGAGGAATTGCAGGTGGCGAAACAGCATTAAACCTGGCAAATACAGGATACAAAGTTCTGCTGATTGAAAAAGATTTATCCATTGGCGGTAAAATGATTTTGCTCAGCAAAGTTTTCCCAACACTGGATTGTGCCGCCTGTATTACAACGCCCAAGGTGTCGGAAGTATCGCGACATCCCAATATTACTATTTTTACAAGCAGCGAAGTTGGCAGCATAAATAAAATTGCTGAAAATAATTTCGAGGCCACCATTATTAAAAAACCACGCTATGTGGTAATTGAAGATTGTACCGCTTGCCAGCTTTGTGAACAAGCCTGCCCTATCAGCGTTCCCGACCAGTTTCAGTTTGATCTCGTCGGACGAAAAGCTGCCTATATCCCGTTTAGTATTGCCAGCCCCAAGGCGGCAGCTATCGATATTGACAATTGTATTTTGTGTGGCGCCTGCGAAAAAGTGTGCCCAACCAATTGCATTGACTTTACGCAAAAAACCGAGGAATTACACATCAACGTTAAAACCGTTGTGCTGGCAACCGGTTTCAAATTATTCGATCCACTCCTGATCCCGCGTTACGGTTTCGGTCTATATAAAAATGTTATCACATCCATGCAAATGGAACGCGAACTGGCGCCAACACGGCCTTTCAACACGGTTTTGCGGCCTGGCGACGGGAAAGTACCTGATAAAATTGCCTATGTTCTTTGCACCGGTTCAAGGGATGCTACGGTTGGAAACCCGATTTGTTCGCAAATCTGCTGCATGTATTCCATCAAACAGTCGCAATTACTTATGGGTGCTCTGCCTATGGCCGATGTCACCATTTATTATATCAATATCCGCTCGTTTGGCAAAGGCTTTGAGGAATTTTACCAGCAGGCAAAAGGCATGGGTGTAAACTTCGTTAAAGGGAAAATAGGTAAAATTTCAGAAAAAGAAAACGGCAACCTTATCCTTCGCTACGAAGACATTAACGAAGGAATCGTGAAAGAAGCCGAGCATGATATGGTAATTTTATCGGTTGGCGTTCTGCCAAATCAAGATGCTGCCAAATTGTTCCACTCTGACGAATTAAAACTGGATCCATATAAGTTTATATACCAGGCCGATTCGCTTATCAGCCCAGCCAAAACCAGTATCGAAGGTGTATTTGTTGCAGGAACGGCATCGGGACCCATGGATATTCCCGACTCCATACTTTCGGCAGGCGCTGCATCATCCGAAGCCATCAGTTATTTAATCCAGGCCAACTAATGAAAAAGAAAATAGGTGTTTACGTTTGCCATTGCGGCGGAAATATTTCCGATTACGTGGATGTTGAAAAAGTACGGCAAGCCATTGAAGATGAAGGTGGTGTGATGTTATCAAAAACTACCATGTTTGCCTGCTCTGATTCCAATCAGAAGGATATGGTTGACGATATAAAAAATAACGATCTGAATGGCGTTGTTGTTGCTTCCTGTTCTCCGAAACTTCACCTGAGAACATTCGGGAGTGTTAGTGAAAGAGCCGGTTTAAATAAATACAATTACGTTCATGCCAACATTCGTGAACAGGTTTCGTGGGCGCATTCCGACGATAAGGCCGGGGCCACTGAAAAAGCTATTCATATTGTAAGAGCCGCTATTGCGAAAGCCCGTTTAGCCGAATCACTCGAACCCAATAAAATTGTTGCACAAAAATCCGTTGCCATCATCGGCAGTGGCGTTGCCGGAATGAAAGCTGCCATTGCGCTTTCGAATATGAATTGCCCCGTATTTTTAATTGAACGGGAGCATTTTATTGGAGGCAGAGTTTCGCAATGGGGTGCCATGTTTACGACCAACGAAACCGGCAAGGAAGTTGTTACCAGACTTTATAACGATCTGATAATGCGCTCAAACGTTACTTTATTTACCGGCGCCGAGGTTATTTCCAATGCAGGAAGTATTGGTGATTTCAAACTGAAAGTTAAAATTACACCACGATATATAAAAGCAAATTGCAACATGGGCAACCTTCAGAAAGCCATTGATGTTTGCCCTGTCGAAGTTGCCGATGATTTTAATTTCAATATAACTTCCCGTAAAGCTATCTATCATAATTTCCCGAGCGAATACCCACAATCGCCCGTTATTGATATAAAAAACTGTACACGCTGCGGCAAATGCGAAGCCATTTGTGAGAACGTTGATTTTAGCCAGAAAGAGGAAATACTCGATATTAATGTCGGTTCAGTGCTTATGGCCACAGGTTTCGATCCTTATACTCCCGGCGAAGGAGAGTTTGGTTATAACGAAATTGATAATGTAGTTACTCTGCCACAGTTCAAACGGATGATTGAGCTGAGCGACAAAAAACTTTTATTTAAAGGGAAAGAAGTTAAAAATATTGCATATATCTATTGCGTCGGTAGCCGGCAGGAAGAAGGCGGGAATACGTATTGTTCACGGTTTTGCTGCACGTCAACGATTCACGCTTCGCTTTTGGCTAAGGAAAAATTTCCCAAAGTTCACAACTTCCATTTTAATCGTGGGATTCGTACCTATGGGAAACAGGAAGTCTTGTATCGCAACTCACTGGAGCAAGGCGACATATACCTTCAGTCCTATGAGGATGCATTGCCGGTTGTGTATCGTGAAAACGATAAAACCATGGTTAAGATTTATGATATTTTGACGCATGGGAAAGAATTGGAAGTTGAGGCTGACCTGGTGGTGCTTGTAACAGGAATGGTGCCACGTGCCGACAATTCGGTTGGATCACTCTTTAAGTTACCAAAAGGCCGCGATAAGTTTTTCAACGAAATCCACATGAAACTTCGTCCTGTGGAGACATTTATCGACGGAGTAACCATTTCAGGCGCATGCCAGGGTCCGAAAAACATAATGGAATCGGTGAACTCAGCACTTTCGGCTGCTACCAAATCGTTTTCATACGTAAGCAAAGGCGAATTGGAAACAGAACCTATCGTAGCCGTAATTGACGCCGAAAAATGTACCTGGTGCGATGCCTGTTCCAAAGCTTGTCCTTTCGATGCAATAAGCCTTACCGAAGCAGGCATAAAATCCATTGCACTGATCAACAACTCGGTGTGTAAAGGCTGCGGCATGTGTTTGCCCGTTTGCCCGACTGATGCCATTGATTTAATTGCTTATTCGAACAATGAAATCGAAAGCATGATTGATGCCCTGGCACATGATTAATGGAAGTGCTGAATAAATTAACAAAGAACCATCATGGAGATTGAAAAAGGAAAAACCGCAAAATACCTGCGTGATATACAAGGAGTTCCACAGGAATTAAAAGATCACCTAAAGGAATTCAACAGGATCAAAAAGGCGATCCTGGATGCACTGAAGGAAAGTGATTTGACTATTGAACAGTTATCGCAACAACTGAATATGCCCCGGCCCGATATGGTTTACTACCTGATGTCACTAGTAAAATACGGATTTGTGCAAACCGGCGAAGTGGATGACATGGATGAATATTTTACGTATAAACTGAAAAAGTAATGGCAAGCATTGATCTGAAATTCGGAGAAGCGTTAAAAGAATATGGCGCAATTAACTTTAATGCCTGTTATAATTGCGGTACATGCACCGCCGTTTGTTCTTTATCCACGCCGGAAGATTCTTTCCCGCGCGAAATGGTGAGATACAGCGTTTTAGGCATGCAGGAGGAATTAACGTCTTCGTTAAAGCCTTGGCTTTGTTACTATTGCGGCGAATGCACCACGCATTGCCCACAGGAAGCCAATCCCGGCGAACTGATGATGTCGCTCAGGCGGTGGCTTACCTCAAAGTACGACTGGACCGGTTTATCCGGATTATTATACAAATCCTTACCACTTAGCGTCATAGCTTTCCTAATTACTGCCTTTGCCGTAATTGGATTTGCCGCTTACGAATCATTTAACCTGGAAACCATCATTCACTTTGGCCATTATTTCGAAATGATTGCCATAGCATCCGTTTTTGCCATTATACTGTTACCTAATATCATCCGCATGTGGTATTTCGTAATTCTGAAGCCAAAAATCAAGGTCTCCTTTTCCACCTACGTGAAAAGCACCTGGGAACTTCTTGTGCACATGTTTACGCAGAAACGTTCCTTAGGATGCGACGACAACCAGTTCAGGTGGTTTGAGCATTTAGTTTTGGTGATAGGATATTTAACGCTGCTTTTCACTACTGTTTTCCTGGATTGGTTCTCGTCGCAAAACATTTTTATTATCGTACTCGGCTATGTTCAGAGTGCAGTTATATTTATTGTAACCTTCGATTTTGTAAGAAGCAGGATGAAGAAAACAAAAGAAGTGAGTAAAAACTCGCAGCCTTCCGACTGGTTTTTTGTGATCTGGCTTTTATTGATGGGTTTAACTGCGTTTCTGGTCCGTGCCTTTATTGACCTCAATATCCTCGAAAACAACACCTGGATGTACTTGTTACATCTGATTGTTCTGGTGCAATGGGCTTTAATTATTGTTCCTTTCGGGAAATGGACCCACTTCTTATACCGTTCCTTTGCTATGTATTTCGCAAAGCTCAAGGAAACAGTATAGAAATATGATTAATGGGAATTGCATTACATATATGATGAATATTGCCTGACAAATAAGTAATATTAAGAACAAATATTACATTTGCAGCGCAATCCGCGGAAATTCTTCTCTTTTCAGGAAATACTAATTTGGGAAAGCCATAATTTAGGAGGCATCATAGGTAAACGAAAAAGATAAATAGAATCAACATTAAATCAAATAAAAAATACAAAATCATGAAAATAGCTGTTCCCGTTACAAGTACCAACCAAGTTGATGAGCATTTCGGCCATTGTGAATTTTATAGTATTTTCACCATATCCGAAAAAAATGAAATAACCAAAATCACTACAATTCCTTCCGTTCAGGGATGTGGATGTAAATCAAATATTGCCGGAGTTCTGGCAGCCGACGGGGTTACA
>JBBSDC010000112.1:0-13990 GCA_038249705.1 Bacteroidales bacterium
TTATTGGCAACGACTTTTCGAGTCTTAGCTCATGACGTTTTTGGTGCGTCATATTGTCTTCCCGCGCCAGAGCCTCGATGGCATACAATAGCTGGATCAATTTTAATGCTTTGGACGCCCGCTGCTGGTCGTTTTGAAGTGCTTTGTCAAAATAGCGGCGTGCATGTGCCCAGCACGAGAGGTGCATGATGCCCAACACTTCTGTCAAATGGGTGTAACCCGAATAGACATCGGTTTGGATATAACCCTTGAATTTGGATAAATCACGCAATGGCTCCTTGGAGGAACGACCTTTATAATACTCAAATAGTACCGCTTTTGACAAAGGAGCATACCTCACTCTACTCAGGATACTCACACCACTGATTGTGGTTTTACCCTTGTTTATCAACAGCAAGGGCTTCGGCTGCCAGTCTGCTCCAGGTATCCCATGGATAAAGGAAGTGGAGGGCAGCTGGGTTATTAAAGTTTAACCGTAATTCCTGCCATAAAATTCACTCCTGCCTGTGAATAATACCCATCGAGTTTCTGTAATTCGTTTTCAAACGAATACCGGTACACCCAGGCATTGGATTCGTATTCGGTATTAAAAATATTGTTGATCATCAGTGAAAATGCTATCTCTTTACAGAAACCGGGATTCAGTGTATAGCTGACTAATAGGTTGTTAATGAAATAGGGATTGAGTTGTCGGTCGCTGCTTTGGGTGTTGTCAATGTATTGTTTGCCAACAAGTTTGCTTAATAAATTTATATTTAATCCTTTAAAAGCTGTCCAGCTGAAATTGCTGTTTCCGATCACTGAAGGTGAAAATGCAAGATCTGTATTACTATGTTCTACGGCCAATTGTCCCCATGTATCCCAATCATCAATATATTCGGTGAACGAATTGATTTTATTCTGGCTAAGCGTTACCGATGGTTCCCATTTCAGGTTTCCTGTAATCAGCACTTTGGCTGAAAACTCAATACCTGCGCGGTAACTTTCAGGTACATTGATCATTATGGCTGCGCCAACATCATTTATAGCCCCGGTTAAAACAAGCTGGTCGTTATAATACATATAATATGCATTTGCAGTAATGGCCAAGCGACTGGTACTGAACGTGTAACCGGCTTCAGCATCGTAAAGCATTTCCTTTACAGGAAGTGGTTTAGTAAGATCGGCATCTACAAAATTATCGCGGTTCGGTTCCCGGTTTGCTACCGACACGGATGCATATATGATCTGTTTTTCCGTCGGTTGATATGAAATTCCTGCTTTCGGGTTAAAGAAGTTAAACCTATGATTTTGAGTGATATCACGGATGTCATCATCAATTCCATCAATTGAATAATAAATCTGCCGGTACTGCAAATCTACCCATGAATGTATCAATTCAGTAAGAGCATATTCTGTTTTCACAAAAACATTAAAATCCTTTTTCAATGCCTGACTGCGATACCATTCGTGATTAATTTCACTGTTTCCGGCAAACTGCGACCATATCACTGTTCCGAAATGATTTCCTGTGTAAGTATTCCATGATCCGCCAACTGATGACTGAAAACGGCTGATATGATAATTCACTGACCATGTTAAACCTGTAAACGTATTTGCCAGTTGTTTCTGTCTTATAAGATCGCAGTTGCTGATAATGCCGTCGGGTGTAAAAATTGTGTCTGAGTTCAGCAGATAATAAGGAGAATTGGTGACAACCGGATCGATTCCATAATCCTCCAGATCATCACTTTCGCGGTATTGTTCGTAGTAGCCTGAGCCTCTGGTATGGTGGACAGCCGCATTTAAAAACAGTTTCTTGCTGAATTCGTGTGAGTAAATAGCCTGGTAATGAGTTTGATTGTAGTTATCGGTTTCATTGTTATAATAACGGTCATTTCCTTTGCTATCAATGTAAAAACCCATTCCGTTGAAAGTCCGGTTTGTTTCGAGGATGGTGGAAGGAATTCCATCCCAGGCCTGATAGGTTTTCTCCTTGCCAGAAAAAATATTCAGCCGGATTAAATCTTTTCCTGAAGTATAAGCGCCTGAAATATAATAGGATAACAGGTCGGATGATGCCCTGTCAATATATCCATCCGACGACAGTTTCGATATTCGTCCATCAACACTAAAATGTTTTTCGAAAAGACCGGTTCCAAACGAGAGGGTATTTTTCAATGTATTGAATGATCCAGATGCACTGTTTACTTCGGCATAAGGTTTAGATTTCAGTTGCGTCGATTGCAGGTTTATACTCGCTCCGAAAGCTGAAGCTCCATTTGTGGATGTCCCTACTCCGCGCTGAATCTGAATGTTATCGGTACTTGCAGCAAAATCGGGCAAATCGACCCAGAAAACGTTATGAGATTCCGGATCGTTGAGTGGAATTCCGTTTATAGTAACATTTATTCGTGTCATATCGGTTCCCCGGATGCGCAAAGCGGTATAACCCATGCCATTACCTGCATCGGAAGTCGAAACCGACGAAATGCTGTTTCCAAGTAATGCAGGCAGATCCTGTCCGAAATTAAGTGTCGAAATATCTTTTTTAACGATATTCTGATAGGCAACCGGGGTATTGTTTCCGGCACGGGTCGAACGTACAATTACCTCATCTTCAAGTATTACGGAAGGTTTTAGCGCAATCGGAAGAGATGTGTTTTGTGATAAGCTGATTTTAGTTGTGTCACTTTTAAACCCAAGATAACTTGTAACAAGTGTGTACTGACCTGATTTGAGGTTAGTGATCATAAATGTTCCGGCGTTGTTGCTTACAGCGGTATGAAAAGTGTTGATCAACCTGATGTGTGCGCCAGGCAACGATTGATTGGTTTCACTGTCGGTTATTTTTCCCGAAAGGCTAAATTGTGCCAATCCCAGGAATGGCAATACGACCAGCAAGACTGGTACGATAATTTTTTTCATTAATTTTTACTTTATAAAGTTAAAATTCAAATTGCGAACAGGGAAAATCCATTCATTTAAAGTTTGTCCATCCCTTCGCCGGCATTACCCGTATCAGGTTCAATGGGTTTGATCTCAGCCCGTTTTGTTAAGGCACCCCTATTCTTTAATCAGATGCAAAAGTAATGTTTTTATTGGAAAATGCAGTGTAGAGATTTACGATTTACGAAGTACGATTTTAGATTTACGATATACGATTTGTGATTTGCTGTAGCGAAGCGGAAGTGGCGCTCTGCGCAATGATTTTGGATTTAAATCCCTTGCATTATAACCACTAAAGCACTAAGCGCACTAAGTTTCACTAAGTGGATTAAGTGTTAAGGCTTCCACTTTGGAATTAGGAATTTTAAATCTCCCGGATTATTCCCGGAAAAAACTAAATTTGTTCTAAAATCAGCTGGAAATGAAAATCTGCATAATAAACGGTCCTAATCTGAATTTGCTGGGCATTCGTGAGCCGGGTGTATATGGTGGCGAATCTTTCGGAGTGTATTTCGAATCTTTGCAAAAACGGTTTACAGATATTGAATTCTCTTATTATCAATCAAATATAGAAGGCGAAATCATTAATAAGCTGCATGAAACTGGTTTTTCGTTTGATGGAATTATTTTGAACGCCGGTGGATACACACATACTTCGGTTGCTATTGGCGATGCAGTAAAAGCGATAAAAACTCCTGTTGTTGAAGTGCATATTTCGAATATTCATGCCCGCGAAGATTTCAGGCATATAAGTATGATTTCTGCAGGAATGAAAGGAATTATAAGTGGTTTTGGATTGGATTCGTATAGGTTGGCCGTGGAGAGCTTCCTGAAATAGATTTTTCTATTTATTAAATCTATAAACTTGCAGATTATCAGCTTCTATTCTGCAAAATCATCAGCATCTAATTGAGAGAAAAGTCTCTTTTTGTTGATATAATATTCTTTCACCAGATTTCCTTTATAAATGCCTTGCACCATGCTCTGTTTGAACTGTTTGCGTTTACGGCGAATGTCCATAAAATGTCCGTAAAAATAAAAATGCGCCCTGATAACAGCATAAAAATCCGCAAAACTGCCATCCAGAAGGAATTTTAATGCAGCAATGCCGTCGAGCGGGAAACGAACCGCAAAAACGCGTAAAACCAGGTGAGAGGGAAGGTTCTTGTATAAAAGTGATAAGTTATTTCGAAAATTGAGGTATGTTTTTTGCGACGATTTTTTGGGTAATGTGCCTCCGCCAACATGAAATACAACCGATTCGGGGCAATACATAATTTTATATCCGCCATTTTTTAACCTCCAGCAAAAATCAATTTCTTCCATATGGGCGAAAAAATCATTGTCGAAACCTCCAAATTTTTTATATAAATCAGCCCTTACAAACATACAGGCTCCTGTTGCCCAGAATATTTCAAGGGCATCATTATACTGACCATGATCGGTTTCAATATGCTGAAAAACCCGACCCCGGCAAAAGGGATACCCGTACTCGTCAATAAATCCTCCGGCAGCACCGGCATATTCAAATTTTTCTCTTTCGTGATACGATCGTAGCTTTGGCTGACAGGCAGCTATGGATTTGTCGCTCTCCATCATTTCAATAACCGGCTGAATCCAGTTGGGCGTAACCTCAATATCGGAATTAAGCAAAACGTAATAATCTGCTTCAACTTCGGTTAAAGCTTCGTTATAACCACGTGCAAATCCGCCGTTAGTGCGATTGGTAATAATACGTACTTCGGGGAAATTATCCTGCAAAAACTCTATGGAGCTATCGGTAGATGCGTTATCAGCAACAATTACTTCCGCTATATCCTTGCTGTTGGCAAGCACCGACGGGAGAAATTTTCGTAAAAACTCTCTGCCGTTCCAGTTCAAAATAACTACTGCTATGTGCGCCAAGCTAAATAAATAGTTGATTGTGATTACTAATTTATACTTTAAGTTTTAAAACAATTTGCGTCTTATAACAACGGCTAAATTAAAGATAATTTACATTGAAAGCTGATAATTTAGGATGATTTTAAGCATTTTTTAGTTTGAATGACTTTACTTTCATGGATAAGAGAGATAGAAAATCTTAATATTTCCACCGGCGGTGCGACCAAAGCCATGGAGCCGGTTCAGTAATAATATCGTTTTCGAGCATTTTTACATGTTTTTCGGTGATAAAATACGCAGGCATATCCTTTGGAGCATCTGTAATGAGTTCAAATACAGCTTTATAGTATCCATACATGGTGTGTTGTACATGGCAAAAAACAACAGCATAGTTCAATGAACGCGCTATTCGTTCAGGACCAAGAAAAACAGGTGTATTCTGATTCAGAAAAGTTGTTCGGTACTTAATTTGATCCTTGTGAGGTGATTGATCAGCAATAGCAATTATCATGCTTGCCTTATGGCGTATCGAAGCCAGGTGTTTTGCGGTTTGTGTAAACGGAATTATTTCAGCTATTCCTTTTTGCAGTCTGAGCCTGATTTGAGTGAAGTACCTTTCAAAATATGGATTACTCATCTCCATAGCTACAACTCCAACGTTATCAAATCCAACACCCGAAAAACATACTCTCTGGCTAATCCATTCCCAGTTTCCTGAGTGGCTCATCACCACCACAACACCTTGTTTGTTTACGATCAAACGATCCAGAACATCCTGACCTTCAATTGTTACTCTTCTTAAAAGCTCTTTTTTATGAATACTTTCAAGTTTCATAATTTCAAAAACCAAATCGGCAAGGTTACTATAAAAATCATTTGTCAGCTTTTTGATTTCACCTGCATGCTTATCCGGAAACGAATTCTGAAGGTTACTTACAATTACTTTTTTCCGGTATTTGATAACATGACAAAGTAAAAATGACATGAAACCCGAAAACAAAGCAAGCATCCAAAAAGGAAGCCAGCTAATAAACCTTGCAAACAAACGAAATATCAGATATAAGAAACTCATCTGGGAACATTGAAATATTCACCGGATTTTTCACCAAACGAATTTATCTGGTAAGGCTTTTTGTAAACGTCTTTATCTGTATCAAGCGGGCCTGGTGTTCCACGGATTTCATATTGCCAGTTTACATTTTTAACTTCTCCGGTAGCTGTGGAATGAGCCAGTTTATAATCGTTAAGTGAACGATCGGGAGTATAAAACACGAATTTGACATCAGTTTGCTTGTTGTACTTATAATACTGCCATATTTCGTATGGGAGTGTACTTGCAGTGTATGGTTCGATAATCCGCTGGTTAGGCGACCCATATTGAAGGTAAACCCTGCCGCGATCCGTTTCGTATCCTTTTTTATTGGTTGAACCAAATTCCTGCTCAACCCCAAGTACGATTCCATAATATTTCATCCAGGCACCTTCGGGGTCAACAGCATTGCGGTTTTGCCAGAAACTCAGAAAAAACTGCTGTAAGATTTTTATTTCACTGGTTTTGATATAATTTAACATAAATAACTTCTCATTGGCTGATGATATTGGTCCACACATCCTGATGTATTCGCGCAATGTATCAACATTAGTCATCCGGGAAACGAAACTGTTATCAGTAACTAAATTTTGAATGCTATTAGTGTTAAACTTAACTCCCGGATTCGAACGCTGGATGAAAATGCTTTGAGATGTTATTTCCTTGTTCTCTTTATCGCGCACCGAAATTGTAAGGTTGTAATTTCCGGAAGGAAGTTCTGAAATATCGAATTCGTTAAAAATTACATTTACCTGATCACTGGTTTCACGCTTTATTTTAAAAAAGTTTTCGATAGGAGCGCCCGTTTCAAGAGCCTGAATAGAAGTTGCAACCACAAACTGAGTTCCATCTCCCACTAGCTTGGCGGTATTATATATTTCAGCATAAAAGGCAATTTTATTTATGCTTTGCGGATAATAATTATCCTGATATGGAATAAAATCATATCCACTTTTAGCCATTTCGGAAGTTTCAGTTGCTTGCGAAAACGACTCAATCAATTCGATGTCCGAAATAGCTATATCGGAATCATTAAAATTAATTGACAAAATATCTTTTGCTTTAAAAGGAGGAAAATCAAGGTTTTTGTCAGCTAAAATCAATTCAAAATCGAACTTACCTGATGGAAGTGCAATTCGCTGCTGATCGAAAATTACAAAGTTGATATGTGTGGTATCATCTAATTCAGCAGTATTGAGTTCGTATTTCCTGAATTCTTTAATACTGTCGTTCTGGCTGAATAACATAGTTACAAGCACAGTTCCCTGAAACTTTCCATTTTCTGTTTTAACATACTGAACGCTACTGCCTAGTATCGAGAGATACGTTTCGACGTATGGACCATATTCAGGTGCATAAAATGAGGCATGTGAAAGATATGCTCTTAACGAACCTTTTTGCGCAAAAGAGGCAGAGAAAAGGATGATCAGGATAAGCGAAAAAAACAGCTTTTTCATACATTGAATGTTTGCTACAAAATTACATATAAAAGCGTTCATGATTTTAAAAAAAAGTGGTTCTGAAAATCGTATTCAGTTTTTTTATTCATCGGCAATGCCCTGTTCTGTATCAGAAATAGTGGCGATCAGGATCATTTCCTATGCTTAATTGTTTAAAATGAGTTAACGGGAAATGAATCAGATGTTTCCCGCATGCAGATTTAAGTGTTATAAGTGCTAACTTTGCTGCATGTCAAAGTAATCTGTTACTCATGACTTTATAATGCTTACTTCTCTGTGCAGATACAGAAAATTTGCAAAGTGGGTTTATTTCGTGAAAAGGGACTTGAAAATTATACTTCTTATTCAAATTCTTTGCGCTCTTTTCCTCTTCGGAACAGGGTTTGCCGAAGGGACTAAACAACTTGTGCCTGCTCCAAAACGCCCCGATGCAGCCGGAAAACTGTATTTATCGCATAACAATAATGCGGCCGTACAAAATTCGTATTCCACATTCGGACAATTAAATGCTGATCCTTCCTACCGCATTATGTTTACGGTTAATTCCCTAACCGAAGCTGTATATGTCGGGTTTAATTCAAATGATGTAAATACAACTAACCAAAATCAGTACAAGTATTATATCCGCCAGCCAAACAATGTGCTTCTCGGGCCTTTTGCTTTCCCGATTTCCGGCAATAACGGATTTATAACAAATTACACACAAGCTGATGCCGGCCCGAATACGATAAACCCATCCGGGTATGTTCCGTTAACGGTAACGCCTGCTATGACTGGCGATTATTCCATCGAATTTATATTCCCTGAACCTTCGCCCAATAACGGCACTTTTACAATTAAGTACTTTGATATTACGGTTGCTGCTCCTTCGGGTACAACTCATGTTGCAATTCCCGGAAGGGTTTGGTCGAAATCATGGCAGGTAAATATTGATTTCGATAACGAAAGTTTCTACGGAAGTTTCTATATTTACTCTGACGATGGCATTGTTACGAAATTTGCTGCTGACAGTATGAAGACCGGCACTTTCAGTATTTTTAGCAACGAAACAGGTTGCAGTGCTACAGGTACCTGGGCACAACGCAGAAAATCAGTAAGTTACAGGGTAGATGCACTTCCTCAATATAAAATATTTTTAAATGAACCTGACAATATTTACCCGATTGGTGAACTTGGTGAAATATTGAGCGCCACTCAGCAATTGCCCGCGAGTTGCGATGGAACTGTGGCTTTTGTGGTTGTGGTGGATAAACCGGGCAAAGTTACGCTCAATCTCGACTGTCCGCCATTGAATAGCAATTCGGGCGAAGATGTGACAATTACACAGGATGTGCTGGCTAATTTTAATAACCTGGTTAATTGGGATGGAAACGATAACTATGGAAATCCGGTAAGTAGTGGTACCAATATTATTGTAGATATTGATTTTCTGAACAGCCTCACCAACCTGCCTTTGTATGATGTGGAAGGTAATAACAAAGGATTTAAAGTTGATGTGGTAAATCCCGTACCTAGTCCGCTTCCTCCTGAAGGTACAAAACTTAGAGTTTACTGGGACGATACCAATCTGTCAGCATGGGGCGGTTATATCAATTCGACAACCGGATGTTTATATCCTGCAAGCCCGCCAACAGTTACCGGTTGTCATAGCTGGACTTTCGCATCATCAGGTAACGGTCAGAATGCGAACCTTGGGAATTTTCATACGGTAAATTCTTGGTGGTATTACCTTTCGCAAGGAACCGTTCAAATACCGTTAATAATTAATCGTGCTCCGGCAACACCATTGGCACCAACAGGTCCTTCGCCGGTTTGCCAGGGTCAAAGTGCTACTTACACGGTGCCTTTGGTCCCTTCTGCTACTTCGTATGTATGGACTTTGCCTGATGGAACAACTCAAACTACAGCAACCAACCAGTTGACCTGGACTTTTACGGCAGCTGTAACAGGTACAATTTCTGTTCATGGTTTAAACGTGCAATGCGGTGCCGGTCCCGAATCACCGGCTATTACAGTTGAAATTCTCGAAAATTCAGTCCCTACAATTTCAGGTGATAATAATCTATGTGTTGGAACATCAGGAATGGTTTATACAACCGAAGCCGGAAAGTTCAACTATTTATGGACAGTATCATCCGGTGGAACAATAACCGCAGGTGGAACATCAACAAGCAATACTGTTACAGTTACCTGGAATACTGCTGGTTCCCGAAGTGTGAGCGTGAATTACACAGGCCCGCCACCAATGAACTGTTCCGCCGGATCACCCACTATTTATACTATCAGTGTAAACCCTTTGCCGGTTCCGGTAATTAATGGACCAGCAACACCTTGCGTGAATTCGACTGGAAATGTTTACTCCACCACAGCCTCGATGACAGGGTATATATGGAATGTTTCAGCTGGCGGAATAATAACTTCGGGACTTGGCACAAAAACAATTATTGTTACATGGAATACAACGGGTCCTAAAACAATTACCCTTAATTATACTGATAGTCAGGGATGTACAGCTATTACTCCAACTATATTCCCAGTTATTGTTTATTCGGTTTCTACTCCTTCAATTTCAGGTCCTGCAAGCGTGTGCCAAAATTCAACCGGAAATATTTATTCAACCGAAAGTGGAAATACAAATTATATCTGGACGGTTTCGACTGGCGGTGTAGTAACTGCCGGTGGAACATCCTCAAGCAATACTGTTACAGTTACCTGGAATACAAGTGGTTTGCGATCAGTTAGCGTAAATTATACCAATTCCAACTTATGTGCTGCCGGTGCACCAACAGTTTATAATGTAAATGTAAATGCACTCCCGACACCGACAATTATTGGACCTGCTTCTACTTGTGTCAATGCAAATGGCTATGTGTATTCCACTCAGGCCGGTAATAGCAATTACATTTGGAATGTTTCACCAGGTGGAACAGTTACCTCTGGCGGAACCTCAGCAAGTAGTTCGTTAACAGTTACATGGAATACAACCGGAGCGAAAACAGTGAGTGTTAACTACACGAACAGTGGTCAATGCACAGCCGTAAGTCCAACGGTTTATAATGTTACTGTTAATCCGGTTCCGGTTCCTTCAATCACAGGTCCGGCTTCAGTTTGTGCTAATTCAACAAATAATGTTTACACTACTCAGGCTGGAAACAACAATTACAACTGGAATGTATCTGTCGGAGGGACCATAACGGCTGGCGGAACAACAAATAGCAATACGGTAACAGTTACCTGGAATTCACCTGGAATACGAACGGTTAGTGTTAATTACTCGAATCCGACAAATTGTGCAGGAGCTACTCCTGCAGTTTTCCAGGTTACAGTTAATTCGCAGGCATCTCCCACCATTACAGGACCTGGAATTGTATGTGCTGCTTCACAAAATATAGTTTACACTACCGAAAGCGGAAACAGTAATTACATTTGGAATGTTTCTTCCGGCGGTACTGTTACAGCAGGCGGAACGACTACAAGTAATTCTGTTACAGTCGATTGGAATACTCCCGGACCTCAAACCGTGAGTGTAAACTATACAAATACAAGCGCATGTTCAGCTGGCACATCAACCATTTACAACGTTACTGTTAATCCATTGCCAACACCGTCAATTTCAGGGATTTCAACTGTATGTCAAAATACGGTCAATACAACTTATACCACTCAAAGTGGCAACTCTAATTACACCTGGTTGGTTTCGCCGGGAGGTACTATTACTTCAGGTGGAAATTCGGTAAGTAATACTGTTTCAGTTAACTGGAATAATGCTGGTGCGCAAAGTGTAAGCGTAAACTATTCCAATTCAGTCCAATGTTCTGCAATTTCGCCTTCAATATACAATGTAACAGTTAATCCGGTTCCGCTCCCTATAATAACAGGGCCGGACTTCGTTTGTAATAATACACCGAATAGCGTTTATTTAACTCAGCCGGGTAATAACACATATTCGTGGGATGTATCCTCGGGGGGAAATGTTACTTCAGGCGGAACATCAAATGAAAATACGACCTCCGTTACCTGGATTTCGCCTGGCAATCAGTCAGTAAGTGTCAATTATTTTAATAGTTTTAGCTGTACGGCAGCATTACCATTTGTGCTGAATGTAGAGGTTTCGCCCGAGCCGCTTGTTACGGCCGGGGTAAATTCAACTATTTGCGCATCTGCAACCAAGCAACTTAATGGTTCACAGCAGTTTTGCAGCAGCGTACTCTGGACAAGCGGCGGAAACGGGACATTTAGTAACGCGGCTGTGGTAAATCCGGTATATACTCCGGGAACGACTGATATTGCTTCCGGAAGCGTAACTTTAACGCTTACTGGCTATGGTTCAGAAGCATGCACTGGCAAAATAGATAGTAAAACTATTACCATAAATATTGACCCGATGCCGGCTGTAAATGCAGGTCCGGATGGCGCATTCTGTGTCAAAAATCCGGTTTTTGTACAGGGTGCAATTGCTTCGGATTATTCGGAACTACTTTGGATGGCCGGTGATGGTATTTTTGATACTATTTCAATACTTGAACCTACTTACATGCCCGGCAGTATTGATTTTAGTAGCGGTTCAGTTACACTTACACTTCAGGTAAAAGGACGTTTAGTATGTGCTGATCAGTTTGTTAGCGATTCCCGTATTTTTAGTGTTACTCCTTATCCAGCAATAAATGCAGGGTTTGATGATTTTATTTGCAGCAGCCAGAATCAGTTTTTATTAGCAGGTGAAGGCAGTAATTATGATCAGACTAGTATTAATTGGACATTTTCAGGAGGCGATGGAAATCTAAGTAACCCCACACTTATTCAACCTGTTTATTTTCCTGGTCTGGTTGATTTGAATTCGATTGACAGGACGATACTATTCAACCTGAACCTCAATGGATACGGCAATTGCAGCAATGTTTCACTTAACGATCAGGTCGTTTGGAAAATTGATCCACGTCCTTTGAGCAATGCTGGTGTTGATGATTTTACCTGCGGACAACGGCCTTATCAATTGAGCGCTGCAGCACAATATCATAACACAATTCAATGGCTAACCATTGGTGATGGATTTTTTAATAATCCAGCTGTTCTTAATCCAACTTATACTCCTGGTCCATCAGATGTGGGTCATAATGTGATACTTACGCTTGGACTTTCGGGTTGCAAAAACCTGTCAGGCGATGATTCAATGTTGCTAACCGTGCATCCTGATCCTTCTGCTACAATTTCGGGTTCCATTACCGAATGCGAAGCCACTCCGGTGCAGCTTAGTATAGCTTTAACAGGAACTCCGCCATGGAATTTAACTTACACGAACGGGATTTTACCGGTTTCCGTTACCGGCATTACAAATTCGCCATACACATTTAGCGTAACTCCAAATGTAAGTACAGCCTATTGGGTATCAGCTTCTAATGATGCTTACTGCAACGCCCCGGCCGATTCTCTGTTTGGAATTGCGTTTGTTTCAATTAACCCGTTGCCGGATCCGTTTGTAGTTACCGGTTCAAATAATGGTTTTTATTGTGAGGGAGATACCGGAATTTCAATCGGGCTCAATAATTCGCAGGGTGGCATGACCTATGAATTATTGAGAAACGGTATTTCTACCGGAATTGTATTGAATGGAACAGGAAACCCTTTGGAGTTTGGAATTTTTGCGGTTTTAGGTCAGTATTCAGTTCTGGCAATCAACCCTGTTGGGAATTGCGAACTCATAATGCGCGACACCGTTTCCGTGGTTATGAATCCTACACCGGTAACAGATTTTGTATCGAATTCAGCATGTTCGGGTGATACTACATTCTTTACAGTGAGTGGTAGTTTTATTCAACAGATAAGCACATGGCAATGGGATTTTGGTGATGGAACCTATGCTTCATTCAATGCACCGCAAAATCCGTTTCATGTTTTTCCATCATATGGAATTTACAATGTTATACTTCAGGTTGTTGATACCAATGGCTGTCATTATACTGTTACTCACCCTGTGGAAGTTCGTCCGAATCCGACAGCATTTTTTAGCATTACAACCCCGAATTGTAAAGGAGAAATCAGTTATTTTACTGATCTGAGTTCAAATCCGCAAGGGCAAGGGTACATACGTGAATGGATCTGGGATTTTGGCGACGGCTCCCTTCCGGTGACAATTTTGTTTCCTGGAAATCCCAACATTTCACATACCTATGAGGTTGAAGGTGACTATAATGTTTCATTATCTATCATGAATTCAGTAGGTTGTAATGGGATTTGGAGTACGGTAATTTCAATAGCGCGATCTCCCATTGCCGGTTTTAATTCCTGGAGCAGTTGCGAGGATCAGGTGGCTACTTTCATGGATAATTCCGATGAGAATCTGGGCGGACAAATCACCTGCTGGAACTGGAACTTTGGTGAACCTACTTCCGGAACCCAGAACTTTAGCATTTTTGAAAACCCAGTACATACCTATTCCACACCCGGTAATTTCGTTGTAACGCTGATTATCAGCAACCTGAATGGTTGCAGCGATACCATTCAGAAAACGATTTTTGTAAAAGCCAAACCCCTTTCCAATTTCTTCAGCAGTCCGGGTTGTGTGAACAGCGCCACCCAGTTTTTGGCCGATAGCACGGTGATAAATGCAGGAGCCACAGCTATTTACCAA
>JBBSDC010000113.1:0-13661 GCA_038249705.1 Bacteroidales bacterium
AGCTGATTATCTCCGGGCATGTCTGGTTGATTCCAATCAACACCATTGCATATAATGGCAACTTTTACTGTAGGATCACCTGTGGTTAAAGCCCAGGCGGATCGTAAATTTAAAAACTGTTCTGAAAGATCACCATCTGGATCTCCAACCCAATAAGTCAATCCCGATGTACTACGTGGATCATTTGGAAATACCATTTGTCCCTGCACTGCCATCCCTAGAGAATTAAGAAGTAAAAACAATACAGCAAAATAAGTGATTAAACGCAAATGGGGGGGGGGGTATTTTTTGCGTTTTCATGATGCGTCCTGCATTCGGTAGTTGTAAGATTTGTTTTCATAATAAATTGATTTTTAGTTAATAATAAAAGTATTAAGGGTAAGTGAAATACAAATTAATGGTTTTTAAAATGGGCTTTCTGTAATACTAGCTTTAATATTAATGTACTCAAATTGAATCTGTAAAATCGCTCATTGTGATATATGCAACAATTTTCAATAGCAAAAATATGTTATTGAAAGACATAAATATCATAAACATGTAATAAATATTGATTCTTAATAAAACCGGTTTGCCCTTAGGATATGATTAACCCGAATTGAATATTAAATTCAAGATAATTTCCGTAAATATTCATTAATTATCGTGTAATTCTTTCAATTAAAATTTTCATTCCAATTCGGGAAAGTAAAATATTCCATCCCATTCTTATCTTTTTAATGGAAATATCGCCCGTAAACAGTAATTTTGTCCGGATTAAAACTCAAACTGTTTAATTATGCCTGAAATCTGGAAACTGAAGGATAAAAGCTTCGAAAAATATATACTTAACAGTGATATTCAAGCCAAAGTTACTGAACTTGCTCAGCGTATAAATACCGAACTTAAAAGTAAAAAACCGCTTTTTGTTGTTGTTTTAAACGGCGCCTTTATTTTTGCTTCTGATCTGCTTAAACAAGTAACCATCGATTGCGAAATAGCTTTTGTTAAACTGTCGTCGTACCACGGAACGCAGAGTTCGGGCGTGGTGCAGCAAATTATAGGCCTCGACCTGGATATTAAAGGCCGCACAATTGTTGTAATTGAGGATATTGTGGATACCGGCCTTACTCTTGACAGTTTTCTTACTACTTTGAAAGTTATGGAACCGGCAGAAGTTAAAGTAGCTTCCTGTTTATTAAAACCCGAACCTTTTAATTCGAAATTTCCTGTCGATTATCTCTGCTTCAGCATCCCGAATGAATTTGTGGTTGGCTATGGGCTTGATTATGACGGATTAGGACGAAATTCATCAGATATTTATAAAATTATTGAAGGATAGTATTCATTTATAATAGTATCTTTCGCACTACAAAAATCATTCTTTCATAAAGCAGGATTCTGATTATAACAATTCATTTTAAAAACTACCTGATATGCTCAATATTGCACTCTTCGGACCTCCGGGAGCCGGAAAAGGAACTCAGTCGCAAATGCTGATTGAGAAGTATAATCTAGCTTATATCTCCACCGGCGATCTGCTGAGGCAGGAAATAGCTGAAGAAACGGCTCTGGGTATGAAAGTCAAGGATCTGATCGGACTTGGTGGTTTGGTTTCGGATGAAATAATGGTTGAGCTTATTGAAAAGAAAATTATCACCAGTTCGGATAAAAAGGGAATTCTTTTCGATGGTTTCCCACGAACGCTGGTACAGGCTTATATTCTCGACGGACTGCTTTTGAAACTAAATACTGCGCTTTCTTGCATGCTCAGTCTCGAAGTTCCTGACGAGGAACTTACCCGCCGGCTTATCGAACGCGGAAAAGTTTCGGGGCGTGTTGATGACACCGAAGAAGTTATAAAATTCAGGCTACAGGAGTATAAAAACAAAACCTCACCGGTTATAGGGTATTATCAGGAAAAAAATCTGTATGTCCCGATACAGGGAGTAGGACCTATTCCTGATATTTTCGATAAACTGAGTAACGCTATCGAACTTACACTTCAGAAAGAGTGGTTTAACCTTGTGGTTTCTGGCCCTCCGGGAGCAGGAAAAGGGACTCAAGGCAACATGCTGGCCAAAAAATTTAACCTGTATTATATCTCTACCGGTTCGTTGTTGCGTACAGAAATAAAAGCGGGTACCGAGCTCGGAATGAGGGTAAAGGAAACACTCGAAAAAGGAGACCTTGTCTCGGACGAAATCGTTATCAGGCTGATAGAGAGCGAAATGAAAATGCATAACCATGTAAATGGGTTTGTATTTAAAGGCTTTCCGCGTACCATTTTGCAATCGTATATTCTCGATGGATTGTTGCGCCGCATGAATATGGGAGTTTCCTATGTAGTGGAACTTACTGTGCCTACGATTGAGCTTATCAAACGGCTCGACAAACGCGGACGATCCGATAAAGCACGTCCTTATGATATTACCACCGAACTTATCATCCACCGCCTCGAAGAATATGAAAACAAAACAGCCCCCGTAATGGAGTTGTATAAAAAACAAAACAAACATGTGGTTGTTAATGCTGTAGGGTCGAACGAAGAAATATTTGCGCTGTTGGCTGATACAGTGCAGGCCGCAATGAAGAAATCCAGATAGTAAACACTTGCTCTACATGCATTTATAACTGATTTAAACCGAATTAATCCGGTATTTGTAAACCGGTTTATTTCGGTTTTCTGTTATTTTTAAACGGATACATTAAATTGTAAAGCAATAAAAAATTTGAACGATTTCCTTTTGATAAATACCGGAAACCGCATCCGCTTAGTTACAGCAATTGAACCTATGAACCCTTGAACGCCGCAGGCATTTGAATAATAGAACAATAGAACAATTGAACCTTTGAATGGTGCATAGCGCCACTTCCGCTTCGCTACAGCATTTGAACCCTTGAACCTTTGAACTCCTGAACCTTTGAACTTTTTAAACTTAAAATAAATGGCTTCCTCAAGTTTTGTCGATTATGTAAAAATTTATCTCCGTTCGGGTAAAGGCGGTGCAGGTTCGCACCACTATCACCGGGCTAAAGGCATTCCCAAAGGCGGACCCGACGGTGGCGATGGCGGCAGGGGAGGTCATATAATTATTAAAGGCAACCAGCAGTTGTGGACCATGCTTCACCTGCGTTATACCAAACATATTATAGCCAGCGATGGCGAAGGCGGTTCCAAATCGCTGCGTACCGGAGCAACAGGCGAAGACAGAATTATTGAAGTTCCGCTCGGAACCATTGTCCGCGATCCCGAAACCGGCGAAATAGAATGCGAAGTTACAGCTCATGGCGAAACACATATTATTGTTCCGGGTGGCCGCGGCGGACTTGGCAACGACCATTTTAAAACATCCACCAACCAGGCTCCACGGTTTGCACAACCTGGCGAACCTTTTATTGAATGCTGGAAAATTTTTGAACTTAAAATACTGGCTGATGTTGGTTTGGTAGGTTTCCCAAATGCAGGCAAATCAACACTTTTATCAGTGTTATCGGCAGCCAAACCCGAAATTGCCGATTATCCTTTTACCACCCTAAGGCCGAACTTAGGCATAGTTCCTTATTATGACGACCGCTCGTTTGTAATGGCCGATATTCCCGGAATTATCGAAGGCGCTCACGAAGGTAAAGGACTGGGAGTTAGGTTTCTGCGCCATATTGAACGCAATTCGGTACTGCTTTTTATGATTCCGGCCGATAGCAAGGATATTAAAAAGGAATATAAAATCCTGCTCAACGAATTGAAACAATTCAATCCTGAGTTGCTTACCAAAGGCCGCTTGCTTGCAATAAGTAAATGCGATATGCTGGATGAAGAAATGTTGAAACAAATGAAAAAAGAAATACCACGTGTGCCGTGTGTGTTTATTTCGTCGCATACTCAGTTAGGACTTACTCAGCTCAAAGATAAACTGTGGGAGCAGTTAAATGCATGATAAATAAATGCATAGCTGAACTTTAGTAAGAGTATATTTTTAGTAAAGCTGCTTCCCTGAAACTTTTATGAAACCTGTTGTACTATATTTGCAGAAATAATCCCTATTATGAATAAGTTTGAAAACATGAAACCGGAATACAAAATATGGTTTTCGTCGCTACAGGGCGATGGTATTTTAGGCGATGGCAAATGGAAGATATTAAAGCAGATTAACGAATGCAGCTCTCTGGTTGGTGCCTGCGAACAACTCGGCATCACTTATCGTCGTACATGGAACGATTTGCGCAAAATTGAAAAAATGCTCGGTTTTCATCTGCTCGAAACTGTTCGTGGCGGTGTTGAAGGTGGCAGTACCAGGCTTTCGCCCGAAGGCCGCAGGCTGGTATATGCTTTTGACATTTTCCATCAGCGCATGGATAAAATCATGCAAAAGGAATTTGAAAGGTTGCTCAACGACCTGAATTCTTAAGAATTTAAATTTCAGAATCCATACAGGTATGCTTGAAATTCCGAATATGGTAATGATTGGCGGCAACTCGCGCAACGCCGGTAAAACCACGCTTGCCTGTAACATCATCCGAAAACTGTCGACAATAGATGAAGTAATAGCTTTAAAAGTAACCAGCATCAGGCCAGGCGAATCGGATATGCATGGACATCATTCCGACGAACTATTTTCAGGTTTTTCAATAACTGAAGAATTAAACCCCGACACACATAAAGATACTTCAGCCATGCTTCAGGCAGGAGCTTCCAAGGTTTTTTACATCTGCACCGAAGATACTTTTGCCGAACAAGCCATCCAAAGTTTCCTTATCACTTATAATTTTAACCAGCCTCTTGTTTGCGAAAGCAGGAGCCTGCGCCGGGTATTAATTCCGGGATTGTTTCTGATGATGATGCGTGACCCTGTTGCCGGATCAGCAAAAGATATTTCGAAATATATCGGTCAGGCCGATAAGGTGTTTTCATTTGATAAAGACCAGTTGAAATTAAATAGTTTTATTGACAAGTTATATTTCGAAAATGGCAAATTCGTACAGGGATTGTGACAGATAATAGGAAATATTACCTATTTTTGCAGCTCAGAATAATATATTCAGGAAATAATTTGCAAAAATTAATGATCGGCATGTTTATTTCACTGATCATCGCTTAATCTGGTAAGTTTGTAGTTTTAAAAGGCATACAATATTAAGCATGAATTTCTGTTATCACAATGAGACTAAATTGATATACTAACTCAACGCATATGAAGAAATCTGTCCTAAGTCTGGTGATTGTTTTTATCCTCTTATTTGCATTTGCCTCAAATGCTCAGGACGTAAATTCGAAATGGCTGAGCACGGTTGGAGGACTAAACAGCAACTGGATTATTTATCAGAATGCATATGGTAATCCGGAGATTGAATATTCCACTACTTTCGGATTAACCGGAGGAATGGGATTCAATTATTTTATAAGCGACAATTGGGGTGTAAGCGCAACTTTTTTAGGATCGAAGTTAGGACAGAATTATGGCGGCGTACAAAGCGGAGGTGATGCGGAACGCAAAGTCAGGTTAACTTATTTAGAAATCCCGTTCCTGATAATGAAGAAAATACCCTATGCTTCCAATCCGACCTGGATTTCGTTTGGACCTGATATTATGGTTTTGGTTAAAGCACAACAGGAATATAAACGTACAGGCAGCGAACCTTTACCCCTTTTACCCAATCCCGAAGGAATGAAAATGGGTGATGTAAGGGAACGATTCAACAATACTGATGTGGCTCTTACATTTGCACTGAATAAAATGTATGAACTCGATGGATCGGATAATGTAATGCTTTTATTTGCATTAAACACCAGCTTCGGATTAACCGATATTAACAATATTGAATGGCGGATTCCTCAGATTGACGGAACCTATAGCGGATCGCATAATTTCTACATTGGCTTGAAAGTAGGCTTAATGTTTAAAGTTTCGAAAGATAAATAGAACTTGCAGCAAATAATAAAAAAACGCATCTCAACCGGATGCGTTTTTTATTTTCGGTTAATTGATAATTTATTCGACAGTAACCACTGGCCATGGTTTGGCACTTTCCCAGGCTCCCCGCGTGAAATCAGGTATATCAATGGAATTGCTGCGATTGAGTACACTTTGTTCGCTCAAAGGTACCAGCGAACACCAGGCTGCGGCATCGTAAACATCCTGATCCAATGGCAAGCCGTTGCGCAAACAATAGATTAGCCTGTAATCCATAATAAAGTCCATGCCGCCGTGTCCGCCTACTTTCTTAGCTTTCTCTCCCATTTGTTTGGATAACGGATGCTCGTATTTCGTCATTAGGGAATCAAAATCTTCTTTTTTTAGAAATTCATGTGCCGAAGGTTCAAGAGCAATATTTTCCTCAGGATATTTTACAGCCATGCCTTTGGTTCCGCTTATCATATGAATACGGTTGTATGGTCGCGGACTGGTTGTATCGTGCTGTATCATAATAGTTTTACCTTTCTGGGTATGTACCACTGTAGTGTTCATATCGCCCAGTTTATAGGCATTGGTAGCTTCAGGAGACGATGCGCCGAACTTATCTATTGCATAAAGCGACAGCCCTCTTTGGTTTGTTGAAACAGAAGTGAGATAATCGAAACGGTCACCGCGGTTAATTCCCATTATTTGAGCCACAGGTCCCAGTCCATGAGTAGGGTAAGGATTGCCGGTATGTAGTTTGCTGTATTCGAGGCGCCACATATCATGATATCCGCCCTCTTTCATAAACTTGAGCCAACGCAGGTCGTGGATATAGGCCCCTTCGGCATGGTAAATTTCGCCGAACACATCGTTACGGGCCATATTCAGCGTGGCCAGTTCGAAGAAATCGTAACAGCAGTTTTCGAGCATCATACAATGGCGCTGAGTTTCTTCAGCAGTATCAACCAGTTGCCAGCATTCGTCGAGCGTAAAGGCGGCAGGAACCTCAATAGCCGCATGTTTACCATGTTTCATCGCATATACAGCAACAGGAGTATGCATCAGCCAAGGCGTGCATTGATAAATAAGATCAATATCCTCGCGTTCGCAAATTTTCTTCCAGCCCTCTTCCTCAGTATATTCAGTAGAAGCTGTGAAACCCGCATCGGTAATCCGTTTGTTTGCTTCTTTAACTGTTTTAGGCACTACATCGGCAATAGCTTTTATTTCAACACCATCAACTTGCAAAAGCCGTCGAACAGCTTCGCTGCCACGCATTCCCAGACCTATTAACCCGATACGAACAGTTTTTAGCGGCTCGCAGGTTAAGCCCATCACGGATTTGCCTTTACGGGCAGGGATATTCTTTTCCGGTGAATTAAATGTATTACCTGTATCGTTTCCGGTGCCAAAAGCATGGCTTAAAGGAGCTACTCCTAACGCTGCTGAGCCGGCTGCGGCTAATTTGATAAATTTGCGGCGGCTGTTGTTCTCGTTGTTGTTCATGAATTTGGGATTTTCAACTGCAAAAATAGGGAAATGACAGGTGAATGGGAAGAATTTTGAAAAAATGTTTGAGGCCACCGTTTAGAGGGTGAATAACTCAATGTACAGGTTTCAATGCTATAGCAACTAATTGTTCATAGAGAATGATTTTTCTTTTAGATTTTCTATTCCCCTATGCTACAAATAAATACAGTTATTTTTTCCTGAGATAATGAACTATATCATGCCGATGGAACAAAAAAAAGCCAATTTTATGCTTCCTTTAGATACAACGCTTTTATAATACATCTCGTTTTTACTCATATCACTTTCAGTATGCATGTTAACCTTTTGTATTATCACAATAATTGGATATTACAAGTATATGAAGCCCTCCGATGGCGCACGTTTGTATCGCGTGAGGCAGATCCCCCCGTTGCCGTTTTTTGTAATCCATACCAGTTCAAATAACCAGAGTTACCTACCTGCTTGAAATAAAAAAGCCCCGCCTTATCACTAAAGCGGGGCTTCCTTTTATATTAAGCCAAAACTTGTTCTGCCATGCTCTTATGCCTTACGACTAAGCATCTCTCTTTTTAGTTTATCAACAGTTTACCAGTATAAAAGGTATTGCTGTTATTAATCAGACGGTAGAAATACATTCCCGAACTAAGGTTCTGAACTGAAACTGCTCTGTTTTTTTCAACTTGCTGATAGGAAATTATTTTCCCGCTTACATCGGAGACTTCAAGTTTCAGCGATTGGTAATTAGCCGGCCAGCTGAATTTTACCGAAACCGAAGCCGGCTGCGGGTATACAGCTACTTTTCCATCCGGAATTTCAGCAATACCGGTTACTGTTGTTGAGGAATAGTTAAAAATTGTCCGGTTCGAAGGTATTGACGAACCTGCATCATACCCGGTGCTAAGCGTAATCATATGACCTGTAATCACTCTGCTATTTTCGAATTGTGTGAATATCCAAGGCATCAGCAATTCATTATAAGTATAGGCATTATTATAGGTATAATCATCATGGCCATCGTCAGCCCATAACGATCCATTCCAAATTGAATATACAACCGAAGTCATATTCATGTCCGCATCGTATATATAATTATCCTTAGCGTCATTAACCCAGGAGCTACCGGCAATTGACCACGAATACATAATATCCATGATGAGTTGATTGCCTGCATTATATGAAGATTCAGTTTTCGACTCGTATTTCCACACATTGCCGATAAAGTCCCAGGTATAATCAGTGGATGTTGTTATATATCCACCTGCATTAAACATATATTCGCTTTTATAGCTGGTCATCCATTCACTTGCGAAATCATTCCATATGTAGCTTATAACCAAAGTTAGGTTATTGCTGGCATAAGTATATTCTTCTTTACCTATGGCTATCCAATCCATTGTGCTTTCATCCCAATAATAGCTGTATTGAACCATTGGGTTACCCTGGTTATCATATGTATAATCAGATTTAGCAAGTGAATACCATTGGCTGCTTATTGAATCCCACATACTTGTCAATCGTTCAGTCATGTTGCCACTGGCATCATAATTATAATCCTCTTTAAATGAAGGTTCGTACATATTGTGAAACATACTCCAATCAGAGTAAGTATTGGATGTATTATGTCCATTCGCATTGTAAGTGAACTCATCGAGGTAGGAGTTCACCCAAAGACTTGTACCCGAATTGTATTCCTGATATTCCATGTTATCCAGTTTCTGCATTTCGGCGAGCATTTTCTTCTGGTCATAAACAGTATTGCCACCGAAAAACCGGCTTGAAGAAAGGTGGGAATCTGATATTCCCTGCATAAAATTTCCGTAAGCAACTGTGTTGTGGAGGTTTCGGCTTATTATTCTGCCGGTCCAGCTATTAACTGAATTTTGTGCGCTTACGTATATTACCATCATTGAGATGATAATAACAGTGTATACTTTTTTCATCATAGTAAGTTTTAATTGTGAACAATTTATGTAATTGTTTTCTGAAGGAAAAACCTGTATCATTTTTCAGGTTTGTATTAATGAAAAACTTAACCATCTGCACATTGAAAAGTTTTTAATAATTTGTTAATTCTTTCATCAGGAAACATGCTTTCATCAAATTGCTTATTAGTACGTTTATATTGAACTCTGCTCGCATGTGGTGTGTAACGCGTAAGGCAAATTCTCCGCTGGTGCAGATTTGTAATATTTGTCCGACAAATAGTTTTTGAGCATAATCCCAAATAACCAAGGGTGCATGCCTGCAATACAGTAAATAAAAAAGCCCCGCCTTATCACTAAAGCGGGGCTTTCTGGTACCCGAAGCCGGAATCGAACCGGCATGGCCGCAATGGCCAAAGGATTTTAAGTCCTTCGTGTCTACCTATTTCACCATTCGGGCAGCTGAAAAAAAACCTCCATGTAAGTAACAGGAGGTCTTAACAAGCTGAGCGAAAGACGAGACTCGAACTCGCGACCCCGACCTTGGCAAGGTCGTGCTCTACCAACTGAGCTACTTTCGCAATTTTAATCGTTTTGGGTGTGCAAATATACACACATTTTTTAGATTCAAAAACTTCACTAATATTTTTTCAGTAAATTTTTAATCTCATTCAGTTTCATCAGTGCCTCAACAGGGGTTAAGGTGTTAATATTCAAATTCATAATGTCATCGCGGATACGCTCCAGAAGCGGGTCGTCGAGCTGAAAAAAACTGAGTTGGATTTCCTCTCCCTTTTTGTCCATTTTAACTGTTTGTACGCCACCTTCCTGATCATCAGTAACATGCTTCTTTTCGAGCTGCGAAAGGATATTGGTTGCCCGTTGCAACACACTGCCAGGCATACCGGCCATTCGTGCCACATGTATCCCGAAACTGTGTTCGCTACCACCGGGAGTAAGCTTTCGCAGAAAAATTACTTTCTTACCGATCTCTTTAACTGCCACATGATAATTCCGGATTCGTGGCTTGCTGGCAGCCATTTCATTCAACTCGTGGTAATGTGTGGCAAAAAGTACTTTCGAGCGGTACAAAGGATGATCGTGAAGGTATTCAGTAATGGCTCTGGCAATTGAAATACCATCGTAAGTGCTGGTGCCGCGGCCTATTTCATCAAGGAGTATTAAACTTCGGTTCGAAATATTATTCAGGATACTGGCCGTTTCATTCATTTCAACCATAAACGTTGATTCGCCTGATGTAATATTATCGGAAGCGCCGACACGGGTAAATATTTTGTCAACCATACCTATAGTTGCCGAATCGGCAGGCACAAAGCTTCCGATCTGCGCCATCAACACAATAAGAGCTGTTTGGCGCAGCAATGCCGACTTACCCGACATATTAGGCCCGGTAAGGATAATGATTTGTTGTGAGTCGTTATCGAGCATCACATCATTGGCAATATATTCCTCGCCGGCAGGCAAATGTTTTTCGATAACAGGATGGCGGCCGTTCTTGATTTCGAGGGTGTACGATTCGTTGAGCTTAGGCTTAACATACCGGTTTGCCTTGGCAGCCCGTGCAAACGACAACAGGCAGTCGAGCCTTGCAATAAGATGGGCGTTTAACTGCACAGGCTGCACATACTCCGCAAGGTGCAGAATCAACTCGTTGTATAACCGGTTTTCAATCTCAAAAATCTTTTCTTCGGCGCCGAGTATTTTTTGTTCGTATTCCTTTAATTCTTCGGTGATGTAGCGTTCGGCATTCACCAGAGTTTGTTTGCGCATCCATTCGGGTGGAACTTTGTCCTTGTGCGAATTGGTAACTTCGAGAAAGTAACCGAAAACATTGTTGTAACTCACTTTAAGAGAGGTAATTCCTGTTCGCTCAATTTCACGCTGCTGAAGCTTTATCAGGTAATCCTTACCCGAATAGGCAAGTCCGCGCAGTTCGTCCAGTTCGTCCGAAACTCCCGGTGCTATAATCTGCCCTTTCGAAATCATAGTAGGAGGATCGTCCTGAATGGTTTGCCCTATTTTTTCGGCTATCAGTTCGCAAGGGTTAATTTGTTCGCCTAAATGATTTAAAGCTTCGTGCGCTGCGTTCAAACAAGCAGATTTTATCGGTGTAAGTGCCAGCAATGCACGCCTGATCTGTAAAACTTCGCGTGGATTGATCCTGCTCACAGCTACTTTCGAAATCAGTCGTTCGAGGTCGCCGATGGTTTTGATGTGCTGTTCTACGATCTCGGTAAACGATTCATTCTGAATATAATAATCAACAATTTCGTGGCGTTCGGTAACCGGAAGCCTGTCCTTTAAGGGAAGCAGTATCCAACGCCGGAGCATGCGTGCACCCATAGGTGAGATGGTGCGGTCAATGGTCGAAAGCAGCGTATTTGCATTGTCGTTAGGCGATTGCAAAAGTTCCAGGTTACGGACGGTAAATTTATCGAGCCAAACATAATGATCCTCTTCAATACGTGCTATCTTGCAGATATGCTGCACTTTATCGTGTTGCGTTTCCGAAAGGTAATATAGCGCAATACCAGCGGCGATTACTCCGTTTTCGAGTTCGCTTATCCCAAATCCTTTCAATGATGCAGTGCCAAATTGTTTCAGCAGCAGCTCTTTGGTAAATTCAAGCGTAAAAACCCATTCGTCGAAATAGGAAAAATAGAACTTGTCGCCAAAAGTTTCGATGAACTGTTGCCGTTTATTTTTCTGCACTATTACTTCCGAAGGGCGAAAGGTTTGAAGTAATTTCTCAATATAATCATTGGATCCCTGGGCAACAAGAAACTCGCCGGTCGATATATCGAGAAACGCAATCCCCGATGCTTTGGGTAAGAGATGGATACAGGCGAGGAAATTATTCTCTTTGTTTTCGAGAATTTTATCGTTGTACGAAACGCCGGGTGTAACCAGTTCGGTAACACCGCGTTTTACAATGGTTTTAGTAAGTTTAGGGTCTTCCAGCTGATCGCAGATAGCAACACGGTAACCGGCTCTAACCAGTTTTGGGAGATAAGTATCGAGTGAATGGTGCGGAAATCCTGCCAGTTCAATATAAGCCGCAGAACCGTTAGCTCGGCGGGTAAGAACAATACCAAGTATTTCGGATGCTTTAATTGCATCGGATCCGAAAGTCTCATAAAAATCACCAACCCTGAACAACAGCAACGCATCAGGGTATTTTGCCTTAATGGTATTGTATTGTTTCATCAGTGGTGTTACCACGGTTTCTTCTTTATCTTTCCCTTTTGCCACTTCTCTAATATCTATTTAGTATGGCAAATATAGGATTATCTGTCTGGTTTTTTAGGTCATTAGCTAAACTGTTAATAATTATTCAGTTTCTTTGATCAGAAAATACACGTAATTTTGCTATTTAATTGCTACATATGCGAAAACTGAGCATGGACGAGCTGAACAGGCTGAGTGTTGAAAAATTCAATGAAATTGAGAAACTTCCTGTTATCTGTATTCTTGATAATATTCGGAGTCAGCATAATATAGGCTCTATTTTCCGTACATCCGATGCATTCCGTATCAAGGAATTATATTTGTGCGGTATCACAGCTACACCGCCAAACCGGGAAATAAGCAAGTCGGCTTTAGGCGCTACCGAATCAGTAAAATGGCAGTATTTTGCTGAAACAAGCTTCGCAGTTGATCAGCTTAGAGAAAGAGGATATCAAATTATAGCTGTTGAGCAGGCTGTCGGAAGCATCATACTCGAAGATTTTGAGCCGGATTCTGAAATTCCATATGCTTTGGTTTTTGGTAACGAAGTTGCCGGAGTAAGCGATGAAGTGATGCGTAAGGTGGATGCTTGTATCGAAATACCTCAGTTTGGCACTAAGCATTCCTTCAATGTATCGGTGACTGCAGCTATCGTTTTGTACCAATTTTATATAAAACATAAAAATTATTTTTTATAAGTTGCGAAATCTGAAATTATTCTTCCAATTTTATTCAATGATAACAAGTTTTGGAATCAGGAAAACCTCACGATCATTACAGTTATGCTTTGGCTGGGATAACCATTAGATTCAGGGCAAAAGACACTGATGGCGATGGCATATTGGGCAAAGTTGATTTATGCCCCGGAACATTGATAAAACTTTCTTTGGTGAATCAAAGCCTGTAGCGGATAATGATACTTCCGAAGGCCGCGCTCTTAATCGCAGGGTCGAAATAAAAATTACAAAATAAATTAAAGGAGTAGAATTGTTTTAACCCCCGCCCCCGCCAAACACTGTTGATGAGCGGGATGTTGGTGTTGGTGGTTAGCGGGGGGCGGGGGGGGTTATGGGGGGTCGGCGGGGTTTGGGTCTTGCAT
>JBBSDC010000114.1:0-13534 GCA_038249705.1 Bacteroidales bacterium
ACCATTGATACACTCAGGATTATAGCCAAAAGTGAGCTCTCCGGTAGTGTACTCCCTGAATTAAGTACTGATATCAAATCATTTACAGCTAGCCCGACAGTTGAAGGGATAAATTATTTTTATTACAATATAATGGATGCTGCCGGGGTAATAGAACGTTATTATGTTTTGAATGTAACTCAGCCGGAGGTCCTGACCTTAATTAAAAGTGATTATGTTGATGGGGAAATACTCAATATTCATTATGCGGGTTACAGCCTGAAAGTTAAACTTTAAGCCGACTATATATTTATGAAAAAAATCCTTTTTATAGTTTTACTGTTTGTATCTACTCATGCTTTTGCCCAGGAAATTCTGCTTGAACAGAATGTAAAAGCCGATTCAATCCGCCCTTCGCGGGGACAGAATCTCAAAAACTTTAGTCATTTTTATATTGGTGTCGGTTTTCCTATGCATACCAACGATGATGTTACTTACACAAAGTTCGGATCGTCAATCTCCTTTGATTTTGGATTCAGGTATAAGCGCAAATTCACCAACTTTTTAGCTTCAGGTTTTGATCTTGGTATAGGATCTTCTACATATAAACTTTCACAGGATGTTCCTAAAACCGTTCCTGACTCAATGAGTAACGATAAGGAAAAATTCAGGATTTTATATATTTCGCCATCAGCCTACCTGCGGTTCAACGTCGGCAGACGAGGTAACTATGTCGGCAATTTCCTCGATTTGGGTGCATACGGAAGCTGGAATATGCGTAAATTACACTTCACCATCAATAAGAATGAGTTCGATGAAAAAGTAAGAGTTGAAACAACCCGACTGGGTTATATGGAGAATTTGTCTTATGGTTTTTTGGCCCGCACCGGCAGCAACCGTTATGTGGTAACCGCGAAATACCGGATGAGTGATATTTTTAAATCTTCGTATGCAATTCCTGAATTACCGCGCCTTACCATAGGAGTGGAGGTTGGACTGTTTTAGCGTTTATTCATTCGGATAAAAAATTTCATTGTGGAATCAACAGCAAATGTTCTGCATAAAAAAAGCCGGCTTAGAAATAAGACCGGCTTTTTTCATTATTAATTTTTACAACCTATTCAAAAACAATTTTCTTTGTCCAGGTCATAGTAGCTGAGGTAAGTTTCAGGAAATAAACACCTGAGTTAACCGCAGGAACTGAGTAGTTGATAGTATTGTCGCCCGATTTTAATTTTTCAGGAGCTGAATAAACACTTTTTCCAGCAATATCAACTATCTGCATAACTGCCGTTTGTGCTGAAGGTACATTAACTGTTAAACTGAAGCTGCCATCCGAAACCGGGTTTGGCGTAATTTTCAAAGGTGATTGTGAAGGTAATTCGGCAATACCGATGTTGTTAACAACAGTGATATATATTTTTGCTGTTGAAGTAAGCGTAGGATCGGCCTGGTATGCTATTTTGTAAACAACTGAATCATTTCCAAAGTATCCTTCGGTAGGTAAATAACTGATAACGTTAGGATTGGCAAACGGAATATATGAATTTCCATGAACTGCAGGCACTTCTATACTCAACGAAACCGGAGCTTCTTTTATATCGTTATCCAAAACCTGAATGGTTATAAGTTCCGAAATTTTAGTTTTTGCTGAATCGTTAACGGCTGTCGGTGGACCTGTGAGTTCGAACAGTACACCATCGTTATCAACAAAGCGCTTTACAAAATTCTGATAGTAAAGATTGGCGATGGTTGCATCGTGAATGATAAGTGTGTTTTCGTCGTTATCGTTATCAGCAGCGGCACTCCAGTTGTGTGATCCTGTGAGCACTAAAGGATCTGATGATGGAGCATTCTGATCAACAACCATATATTTGTGATGCATAATTCCGCTGTTCACATCATCAAATGTATAATGAGTACCTAATGCAGCTTTGAGGATCGTATTCACGGTTGTTCCGTTGTTTCCTTCGGCATTGGTAAGTACGTTTACAGCATCGCCATCTGCTTTCTGTGCAGCAATAGCATCGGCCATTTCGTTGCGTGTAATAAGCATGGTTGCAATACTCAGGTCGCTGTTGGTCGTATTGATATTCTGAACAATCTTGGCATTTACACCATCAGTAGGGCTGAAATAGTTCTCAACTCTTTTTCCATTGATCATAAATTCGTGGGGCGTATTGTTCTTTTTTGTGAAGCCAAAACGGGCTTTCACGGCATCGGCACTGCTTGTTGATGATCCCCACATTTCCTCGAATTCAATTTTAAACGCTCGTGCAAGGCTCTGATCCTGAATAATAATCACATTGTTTGGATCAAGGTTGATCTGGCCATCCGTTAAATTGGTCGAACCGGTCCACACAAGCGGGTCATTCGGATTGGCTGATTCAGTATCGAAAAGGATAAATTTGTTATGCATAATTCCGGTACGGTTTGAGCTGTTTGGGCCAATAAGCACATTAACGGCCGATCCTGCAAGTTCGTCAATACCCAGGTTAGCAGTAGTTCCGCATCCGATTACCCGGACAGTAACGCCTCTGTCAGCCGCAGCTTTTAAAGCATTACTTACATTGCTCATACCTAAATTGTTGAAGTTGTACATGGTAAGATCAACTGTATATTTTGCCCGGTTTATATAGCTTATAAGTGTATCATCAATGGCTTGATATAGCTGTAAAGCATTTACGCCGCCCGAATAGGAATTATCCACGGCAGTGTTAAAATATACTTTCATGTCACCTGTTGAATTCGAAATGGTAGCGAATGGCAATGTTCCTGAGAAAGCAGTATCGCTTCCGTTAACCGAAAAAGCCTGCACCCATATAACCTGTCCGGCCAAAACACCAGAAAGTGCTATATCATGGTTGGTTGAACCGCCTGTGCCTGTAACATGGTTCGATTTTACTGTTTCTGCGGTTAACCCGTAAAACATTTCAGTAGTCCCTTCAATATTGGTTACCCAGTTGAAATCGAGTTCTGTCTTTGTAAAGTTTGTGTTTACCAGCACACTTGTAAGATAAATGGAGCTGGTCATCTGTATATCGGCAATGGTGCGCGGAAGCATCTGGTAACCGGCAGTTGGACTGTTGTAATCAAACTGTGATAATACTCCGGTTAACGTCACCATCCCGTTAGGAATAGGCTGCCCAATGATATCAGTCTGGTTGTTTTTCACGTAGATGTAGCCACTTTCGCCATTGGAGGTAAACTGGTATTTCTTCTGAGTAAAAACTCCTCCAGCATCAGCAAATTGCACATTGTTAACCTGTATAAGCATGCTTTCGTAAGCTTCGGTAAGTTGAGCCGGAGTTAAAGCAATAGGCGCAGGTACAGGGTTTCCGGTTGAACGGATGGTAACATTGGTAACAGGATCAAGCTCGAGAAGCTGATTATAATTTTTAAGGGTTCCGGTTATCGTTACCGAGTCGCCCCGGTTAGCTACGTTAACTGCTGAACCATAGGCTGCAATTCCGGCGGTGTTGTCCTGAAAATAGCGGATAACACCAAGTTCAGCGCCATTGGTTACGATACCTTTAACAGTAACCACTGTTCCGATGGCCATACCTCTGGCTTCGAGAATTGAATTTTGCGCATTCGCAAGGGATGTAATCCCCAGGAATACAAGCGCAAGGATAAAAGATTTTTTCATATTGATGTTTTTATTTATTCAGTTTAATGATTTAATAACTTGGATAACAAATTGGTATGCTCTAGTTAAAAATGATTTTTAACGAGGCTGTAATTTGCCTGCCTGCGCCCATAAATACGGATGCTGAGCGGGCATCGAAGGTGCTGAAAGGTCGCTGGATATAGGTGTCGTTATTGCGGGCATCCGAAATATAGACTTTATCCAATACATTTAATACATTCAGCCTTACCGTAAAGCCAAGTTTTTGAAAAGGCTCCAATTTGAATTTGTAACCGGTGTGGAAATCAAAAAGGGTGTATGCTGGAATTCTCCACGAGTCAACAGGATTTCCGAGTTCATCAGTACATTCTTCGGGGTTAAAATCGGCATAATACCTGTCGAAATGAGTTCCTCCTGCTTCGATATAAAAGTTTTTAATGGGTTCGTACCTCAGGCTTGCTCCTATCTGGGTTTGGGCTGCATCGCCGACATGAATTCCTGTAGCATCGAAACTGAATGTATTTGCGGGTTTATTATTATCGGTAAAATACATCTGAAGGTTCTCGATCTTTTTATCCCATTCCCAGTTCCCTATTGATATCAAACCCTGGAAATCGAGATTGCGGCGGATCTTGTATATAAAATCGACTTCAACACCTGTGTGCAAAGCATCCATGCCAGGAATGTCGCCATAGGTGTATCCTTCAGTACCGGTGAGAGGATCTTCGTATTTGCCCTTGACCTGGTTGGTAGGCTTATTCTCCCATTTGGTATAATAGGCATTTACGTTAGCAGTAAAAGTTTTGCTGGTAAAAGCATAACCCAGTTCCAAGGCTTTAACATTCTCATTTTTTGTAACTGAATCAGGAAGGAAATTGGCAGAATATCCTTTAAAATAGTATTTAAAGTCTTTTGTTTTCGACAAATACCCTAAGTTGACAAATACATTGTTGTGCTCGTCGATGTTATAATTAGCGCCGGTTTTAAAAGTAAATCCGGGATTGTATGTCCAGTCCGATTCCTTGTTGCCGAAATAGTCCTTCTTTTTATAACCGCTTATTGATGTGGTAATGTTAACAAAGGAACTGATATTCCCTTCCTTATATTCCAATTGTCCGAAAAGTCCGCCCCAGTTAACAAGTCCGTCATCATAATAATATACTTTGTCGCCAACATGTTTCACGGCAAGCAATGGATTGGCACTATAATCGTTTCGCAGATCAAATTTGTCGATGGCATAGTCGCCTCCCATCAAATCAGTAATTTCACTGTAATGCTCTGCTTTATAGGAGCGCAGGTCAATACCTCCGGATAAGTCGAACTTATTGTTAAGCTTATAGCTGAAAGTTGAAAGTAATCCAAACCAACGGTGGTTGTTATTGTTCTGTACCAGGTAATTGGTCGAATAATACAATTTATCGCTATAAGTAGGATTAATAGGGTACGTCATACCAAAACCTGTATTGGTAGGTTTTGAATTCTGATTGTAAATGCTTTGCCAGTTAATCTGTCCGACTTCATCGCCTGAGTATAGTTCGGGTTTATTTGCAACCTCCTCCGCTGTAATAAGATTAGTGTTTTTCAGGCTATTCCTGGGTTGTTCGCCGCCACCGGTTCCTAACGAAAGGTATGCCGTTGTTGAGATAACCAGTTTCTCATTTACATTCCAATGATCACGAATATTGAACTGAGGTTTGAAATAGGTATTTACCATCTCATTTCTTACTTCTCTTTTTGCATCAGGATTGATGTTTCGGGCAGTGAAATCGCTGTTCCATTGATCAGCATCACGTTGTAAATATCCCCAATGCTGGTTATAACCAATTCCCTGATCCACAATTGTCGGAAAGTCAGACGAAGTAACTCCTTGTTCTTTGGCGTATGCAGTATCGTAAGCTGCTACCGAACGTTTATAGCTGCGTTGCTTATGTGTTTGAGGCGCTCCAAAACCGGTCAGACTGGTTATGTGGTTGCCCCAGCGTTTATCAACCTTGGCAAAGAAAAACCATGCATCTACATTGGTTTGATCAACCCATCCATTACCAGTTTTGTAAGCACCGGCAAGCGTAATGCTCCATCCGTTATTTAATTTTCCTGATGTATATCCCAGGTTGGTGGTAAGTTTGCCTTCGCCGTCAACGCCTTGCTCTATGCTCAGTGATCGGTTGTTTTCGATACCTACTGTAAGTATATTAACTGTTCCTCCAACCGATGGAAGCGCAAGTTTGGAGGCTCCCAGGCCACGCTGAACCTGCATACTGCGGGTAACGGCACTAAGTCCGAACCAGTTTGACCAGTAAACCCATCCATTCTCCATATCATTCACCGGAATACCGTCGAGCATAACTGCCACATTTCGTTGGTTAAAACCCCTGATTGTAATACGGGCATCACCATCGCCACCGCCTTGCTGTGTTGCATATACACCCGGTGTTTTGTTAAAAAGCATAGGGATATCCTGACCGGATAAACGCTCTTCTATCTTAGCAGGTAAAAGTGTTGTGAAAGCAACAGGTGTTTCGCGCGAACGAGCTACATCACCTACAATCGATATTTCATCAAGAACAATGGTTTCCATTGTGAAAGTTAAGCTCAATGGCTTATCAGCTACTACAATCTCTTGCGAAATTGGGTTGTAACCTACATAACTTAGCACCAGGGTATATTTACCTTTCTCAAGTTGGAAGGAGAATTTCCCATTGATATCAGTAGCAGTGCCTGTTTGAGTGCCTTTAATAAGTACATTGGCGCCAACCACGGTTTCTCCAAGAAATGAGTCTTTAATCACGCCGATTACTGTTTGTTTTTGCGCAACAACAGCCAGTGTACAAGCTACTAGAAAGGAGAACAGTAAAATTATTTGTTTCATAAGAACTGGTTTTTATAAATTAAAAAGTACCCGAAATGAAATTGCACTCATTTCCGGGTACCTTTTATGTGTCAGATTGAGGTAAATATAGAATTATTTAACCAGGATTTTCTGAACGGTAGTGCTCTTGTCCGAAAATACTATTTTAACGAGGTACATGCCATTCTCAAGTTGACCTGTAAGGACTTCAGTTTCGTTGCGTGCCGATGAAAGTGTCAGGCTATAAACTTCTTTTCCGATTACATCAAATATATGAATGGATGTGAAAGGCAAACTGGCTGTAATACTGAAACGTTCAGCAACCACAGGGTTCGGATAAATAGTGATTGTGCCGTTGAAACTTGTTTCTTTAATCGCTGATGGGTATTCAGGATCTGCTACACAGGCATGTAATCCTAAATTATCCCATATGTCTTTATATACGAAATGGCCTGCAGTGTCAATTTTAGCTGGAACCGTATCCCATTCCATGGATACATTAAACGGATTAGGGTTTGCAACTACGCCTTTTACAATGTTCGGTTTCCTGATCAGTGTATGATCCGAGGTCCACGACATCCAGAAAGGACCGAAAGAAGTGCCGTTAGTTGCTTTTGATTGAACAATGTAGTTGATTACTTTTCCGCTTACAGGAAGTTGGTTGGCAGTGTAGTTTACAGTAGTGTCCTTTACATACGACCATCCGGTTTCATTCTGAATAGCATTACCTAGCCCGATCTGGCCTATCAGGTCAACCGGGGAAAAAGTAGTTCCGCCATCAGTTGATTTTAAAAGTGCGATAGCATCATTCCCATTCATATAGGTAGGTGCCGGATAAACACCATCGAGCTGGTTAGCCTTAGCCTGTAGCTCAGGGCTGCAAGCTGGTGAACTCGAAGTACTTGTAGTTTGTCCGTTTACAAGTACATGTGTTTTGTAGGGTTGCAGAGTGCCTGTGAGTTTCGTAATGCCACCTTCGGTATATACGGAACTTCCGTTGCTATAGCGGACTACATAATACGCGGACAGGTCAATCGGCTGATTGGTGGGATTGTATATTTCAACGCCTTTATTATTGCCGCTCCCTTCAACATACTCGGAGAAAAACAAATCGGTGGGAGTTTGTGCCGAAGCAAAAAAAGCGGTAAAAATAACACTGATAAAGAGTAAAAGATTTTTCATAAGCTGTAGTGAATTAATGTATGGTTAGGTATATTGATTTTGTCACAAATTGCTATTTGGGATGCAAAGTTACAACTTATTTGAAGCAAAACAGGGATATTTTTCAGGTTACTGTTTACGGTAGTTAATAAATTGAATAACAGTAAAATAGTACTGTTATTAATAGTAGTTCCAAGTAATAGAAGTGTTAATTTTCAATTGTATTTTGCAATTATACTTACAGCAGTTAATATTTGGTTTTATCCTTGAATTATGTTGGAAGTAAATTGAATGAAACTGCGCGAAAAGGAGCTCCTTTCACCAACAGAAACTCATTCATTAAAAGAAGTTATGAGCAGATTAACAATAATTAAGTTTCAGTTTACTAAATATTTCCTACTTTCGTTCCGTAAAAATCAGCCCGGTGTCAGATAGCCTAGTTATTATTCCCACATACAACGAGAAGGAAAATATCCGAAAGATGATTGAGAAAGTGTTCTCGTTATCCAAAGATTTTCATTTATTGATAGTTGAAGATAATTCACCCGATGGTACCGGTGAAATAATAAAAGCAATGATGCCTCAGTATCCTGACCGCCTTTTTATTCTTGAACGGAAAGGTAAATTAGGCCTTGGTACAGCGTATATCGATGGTTTCAGGTGGGCACTCAATAAAGGATATGAGTATATTTTTGAGATGGACTGCGACTTTTCGCACAATCCTGACGATCTTATACGTTTATACAATGCTTGTAAAGTGGATGGCGCCGATATGTCAATCGGATCGCGCTACATTAAAGGGGTTAACGTAGTAAATTGGCCGATGGGCAGGGTTCTGATGTCCTACGGAGCATCTATGTATGTCCGTTTTATTCTCGGAATGCCAATTGCCGATACTACAGCGGGTTTTAAATGCTATACGGCAAAAGTGTTGCGAACCATCGACCTGAGTTCTGTTAAGTTTATGGGATACGCTTTTCAGATTGAGATGAAATATACAGCCTGGCGTTTAGGGTTCAAAATTGTGGAAGTACCGATTATTTTTACTGATCGTACCGAAGGAACTTCAAAAATGAGTTCTAAAATATTTAAAGAAGCTTTCCTGGGCGTGATGAGTCTCAGGTTCAAAAAGTTTAAACCGGCAACAGTTTAATAAGCAAAGCAATCATTGATTGTTTTAACCCTTTGGAGGAAAACCTCTGAAGGGTTTTTTGTGAAAAAAATGTGATAGTGTAGCTTTCAACTGTGGATAATACATTGAACTAAACTATTTTTGCATCGTTTCCCAGCTACCCAATAACTATGAATAAAAGCGAAATTTTAATCCGCAATGCCACCATCGTTAACGAAGGCAGGCAGTTTAACGGCTCAGTGCTTATAAACGGCCGGTTTATAAAAGCAATTGCTGAAGGAGATATGGAAACTCCAGGCAACTGCGAAGTACTTGATGCAACCGGATTGCTCCTGCTGCCTGGGATTATTGATTGTCATGTTCATTTTCGCGAGCCTGGTGTAACTCACAAAGGAGATATCAATTCAGAAAGCCGCGCTGCTGTAGCCGGAGGTATAACTTCTTTTTTCGAAATGCCAAACACACAGCCCCAGACTGTTACCCTCGATTTACTGGAACAAAAAATGGCACTGGCAGCGGAGAAATCACTGTCTAATTATTCTTTCTTTTTAGGAGCAAGCAACGACAATATCAATGAAATCGTAAATGCTGATCCGAATACCGTTTGTGGGGTAAAAGTTTTTTTTGGCGCATCAACAGGCAATATGCTGGTCGATAACATTCAAACGCTGGAAGAAATTTTTAAGCGATCACCAATCCCTGTTGCGGCGCATTGTGAGGACGAATCAATTATCCGCACCAACAGCGAAACCATGCGCGCTCAATATGGTGAAGATGTTCCTGTTGAAATGCATCCTGTTATCCGTAATTCCGATGCCTGTTACCGCTCCAGCGAACTGGCCGTTTCACTGGCACGAAGATTCAACACGCGGTTGCATATTACACATTTGTCAACCGCAGCAGAGCTTAGTCTACTCGAAAGCGATGTTCCGCTTTCTCAAAAACGTATTACTGCCGAAGCATGTACGCATTATCTTTGGTTTTGCGACGAGGATTACAAGCGGCTTGGAACCAAGCTAAAAGTGAATCCTGCGATAAAATCAGCATCAGATAAAAATGCGCTACTTCAGGGAATACTCGACAATAAGATTGATATAATTTCAACCGATCATGCTCCTCACCTGGCTGAAGAAAAGGCGAATACCTATTTTAAAACTCCTTCGGGAACACCGCTCGTACAGCACTCGCTGCAAGCCATGATGCAAATAGTAAAGCTAGGGAAAATGGAATTAACCACAATGGTTGATAAAATGTGCCATGCCCCGGCCATTTGTTATGCAATTGAAAAAAGAGGATTTATAAGGGCAGGTTATTATGCTGATATCGTGTTGGTTGCTCCCGAAAGGAGTGTTACTGTTCAAAAAGAAAATATTCTTTATAAATGCGGATGGTCAGTTTTTGAAGGAACTACTTTCGATTCGCAGATTGTAAAAACGTTTGTAAACGGTCATCTTGCATTTAATAACGGAGAAATTAACGATTCAGTAAAAGGCTTACGGATTACTTTTGAAAGGAAATAAAAAATCATGAAGAAAATACTGTTTATTGCACTAATTGCTGCATTTGCATTCGGTTGTACCGAGAAAAAAGTTGTTGAATCAACCTACGAAAATGGCAATCCAAGGGTTGAAAAATATTACAAAGAAAAAGGGGATGATTTGATTTTGCAGCGCGAAGTGGTGTTTTACGAAAACAAGCAAAAGAAAATGGAAGGCACTTATAAGGATGAACAGCGCGACGGGCAGTGGAAAGCCTGGTACGAAAATGGAATCTTATGGAGCGAAGGCGAATACAAGGCCGGTAAACGCTACGGCCTGGGAATTGCTTACCACGAAAACGGAACAAAATATATTGAAGGCATGTACCTCAACGATACACGTGTTGGTGCCTGGCGTTTTTACGATACTACTGGCGTAATGGTAAAAGAAGTGAATTTCGATCTTGTTCCGAAACCAGCTGAAAACGATAGCGTTCAGTAAATTCAAAAAGTATTTTTTTTAGGCGTATAAAACCAAAAACGGCTGTTTGTTAATTCAGGTTAAATTTCACGTAAACCGGAAGATGGTCGCTGTAGCCGCCAAAATATTTACTGCCACTCATAGTTCGGTTGGGGCGCGATTCGCCATCTTTATTCTTAAAAAGCAGGTATTCGGCTCTATAAATTTCAGCCTCATCAACTGATGTGCGAAGTCCCTTTTTACGCGAAATCATATTTCCGGAAACAATGATCTGGTCGAATAAGTCCCAGTCTTTGTAAAATAAACTTCCTTCACCTTTTTTATATTCGGGGTATAAAAGGCTGCACAGGTCAGTGCTTTTCACAGTCATTTCAGGGCTTTGTGCTTTCAATCCTACGGTTATGGCTTTGTCAGAAGGCTCATCATTAAAATCGCCGAGAATCAGGATATTGGCTGATTTTTCCAGTTTTTGAATAGCATCAATTTTTGTACGAAGAACGTTTGCAGCAACCATTCGATTGGGCTCTGAAAGATTAGTGCCTTCGCGTCGCGAGGGCCAGTGATTTACAAAAACATGCAGGATTTCGCCTGAATTTAATTTTCCTTTTACGTAAAGGATATCGCGTGTGCGGTCGTTACCGGGTAGCACAACTTCAAGAGGTTCCGACGAAATCAATTTAAATGTTGATGGGTTGTAAATCATTGCTACATCAATTCCGCGTTCATCAGGGCTATCGTAATGTACAATGCTGTATTTTTTAGAGTTGAGTAATTTGGATGAAGTTAACATTTCGAGAACCATCTTATTTTCAACTTCAGCAAAACCAACCAGGTCGGGCATAGCAGGTTTTGCTATATCCGTCATTACTTGTCCTATTTGATTGATTTTCGTATTCAGCCTTTCTTCGGTCCAGGGAACTTTCCCTGCAGGTGTGAATTCGTCATCATTAATTTTAGGATCGTCCAGGGTGTCGAAAAGGTTTTCGACATTATAAAACATAGCGACAAATGACTGTTTTGCTGCATTCGGATCACTTTTTGCAGTTTGGGCAACGCTTGTTACCCAGGGCATCAAAACCAGGAGAAGGAAGTAGTATTTGTTTTTCATACGCAAATGTACTGTTTTATTTTTTTTTTAAAAAGCTGGAATGATTCAATAAAAAAAACCGGCTCTTTTCAGAACCGGTTTTGGGGATAATATTAAATGATTTTTAGTCAGCAACAATAACAAGGTATTTGCTTCTGCTCCAGAAATTAGCATAATCGAGAATCACCAGTTTGTCAACTGATTTTTTGCCTTCTCCTTCAAATTTGTATGATCCTGCAGGATGGTTGGTGAGTAATACTGCTTTTTTCTTGTTTACGGATATCTCATTCAGAACGGTTATATCTGCTTTGGTGAAGTAGGTTTTATCAAAATCTTCGGTAACGGTTTTGGCGCGGCCAATTCCAATAAATCCGCCTGATTTGTCGATGATCTTCTTTTCTTTCAGTTGTTTTGTTGTTCCAACAACATAGTATGCTGTATTAAGGGCAGCAGTTTTTTCTTCGATTGCCTGTTGTTTTGCTTTGTTTTCAGCACTCAGGTTGTCAACATTTGTATTCAGATTTGTAACCTGATTCCCTAAATCCTGAACTTTAATATTCATTTTGCCTAACTGATCTTTCAACTCAGTAATTTCAGCATCTTTAGCTTCTATTGATTTGGTGAGATTGTCGATCATGGCTTCCAATTCGGAAATCTTAATATTTGCACCTTTAAGGCCGGATTCTGAACTTTTTAATTTGGCACGTAATGAAGCTACCATTTCACGGTTTTTTTGCAACATCAGGTATATAGCGTTAATGTCGCCGGTGATTTGTTCGCGTGCGCTGGTCTGTACTTCCGAGCCTCCGCTGGTATTCTGGCTGATAATATTTTCTTTTAACTTAATGGAGTCGAGGTTCGACTGAATTTCGTTAAAAGCACGAACAAATTCCATAACTGTTGTGTCCTTCTGGAATCCAAGAGCCAACAGACTGTCGTTCTTCGCTTTAAGCCGTGCATTCTCTTCTTTCATCTTGTTGCAACTCATGGTCATCAGCATGGCCGGAATGAGCATCAATAAAAATAGTTTTTTCATAACTTCTTTTTGGTTAATTGTAAATAACGCACAAAGGTACAATCAATTGTCTAAAAATAATTTTTATTTGAAAAAAGTCTGTTTTAATTTCAGGAATCCTGTAAGGCGAACATTTTCAGGCTAATGCAGAGTATTGCTGTCCTGTCTGAATTGGAAATCGTTATGAGTATTTCCAAAGATCATTACTCTTTTGTTGCTATTTTTAAATCAAAAGCCTGAACGGATAAATTACGGTTATATGATCCATCTGATAGCCGAATTGCCGAATTGTCAGTTTGCTGAATTGTCACATCCATTCCTTTATGTGTTCTGAAATAAATCCATCCTCATTTTCCCTACCTTTGTAAGCTTATTTTATTATATGACAACCTATCCCCAGATCATCCTGAAGCCAGGCAAAGAAGTGCCGGTACTGCGTTTTCATCCCTGGATATTTTCAGGCGCTATCCTCAAAACCATTGGCAAACCAGCCGAAGGCGATATTGTTGAATGTTACACATCCTCAGGCGATTATCTGGCTACCGGTCATTGTATGCCGGGATCTCTGGCAGTTAAGCTTTTCACTTTTAAGAAGCAGGAGATAGGAAAGGATTTCTGGTTTTCGAAAATTCAGGAAGCCTGGAACGTGCGAAAATCCATTGGACTTATTGATAATCCACATACAAATGCCTATCGCCTTGTGCATAACGAAGGTGATAACATGCC
>JBBSDC010000115.1:0-13190 GCA_038249705.1 Bacteroidales bacterium
AAAAAAAATCTCTTTGTAATCGGTATTGGATTCCTCCTAATCGGAGCCAGTATCTTTTCGGCTTGTACCAAAGAAGGGCCTATGGGCCAAGCAGGTGCGAACGGAACTAACGGAACCAACGGAACAAATGGAACAAACGGTACTGATGGTGTTGATGGTGGAAGCACCTGTACTGAATGTCACAATCCAGCTGTTGTAGAATTGGCTGCTACCCAGTATCAGTTATCAAAACACAGTTACGGCGAAGCTGCGTTTGACGAAGCTGGCAGTACCAGCTGTACTCCATGTCATACCTCCGATGCTTTCAAGTATGTAACCGCTAATAACATTTCCTCCGCTTTCATTTTGAATCCAACCACTAACAAGTATTCAAACGGATATGCTACGATTGCTTCGCAGACTTTGGGCGAAATTAACTGCTCAACCTGTCATAGCAGCCTGCATACCACTTATGGAAAGGAAGATTTCTCGCCACTTACAACCATTTTGCCAGTATCAATGACAATGCTCGGTGGTGCCCAGGAAATCAACTTGCCTGCAGATGGTGGAATCAGCAATTTATGTGTAAAATGCCATCAGCCACGTCCGTTCAGCAATTCAAACACTAACGGAAATGTACTGAACTATGACAGTTTGGCTAATTTCCCAAGTGTTGTTTTCTATGATGCAGCGCAGGGTAACAGCCTAAATAAAATTAAACCAGGTTACAGAACTCATACTCACTACGGTACAGCAGGAGCTGTATATGCTGGTAAAGGTGGTGTTCAGTTCCCAGGATCAGAAGCCTACACAAATTCAGTACACACTTCTATAGCTTCGTGTCAGGATTGCCATATGGCACCTCAAACCGGAAGAGTTGGAGGACATACATTCTTTGCAAAAGGAAATTTCAGTGGATGTAACGGAGATGGTTGCCATACCGGTCTTACCGCTTCATCATCACCATTCTGGACAACCCCAAGAGCTGATGTTAAAAAAGGCCTTGATGATTTGGCTGCAAAACTCACTATCAATGGAGTTGATATTCTTAACAGGAATCCTGATGCTGCACACAACCTTTGGGCAGCTAACACAACCAACAAATATGATGGTTACCTCAACGTTTACGATCCTATCAACAATCCTGATGGCTCAACAAACAATCCTAACGGAGTTTTCCAAAGCCCAAGCCCTTCCGGATCATGGTCAGCTGATCAAAAAGCGTATAACCTTACTCTTCCTAAAATCACTCTTACCAATGCTCAAATGGGTTCCATTATCAACTTCCAGCTTTGCCTGAGGGATTACAGTTTAGGAATCCATAACTACAAATACACCATGGCATTATTGAAAAACTCAATTGCTGCTCTTTAATCTTCAGAATCTGGTATCTGATATCATTACCTAGTAGAGGATACTAAACTGAATAAAATTTGAAAAACTCCGGAATGTAGATTCCGGAGTTTTTTTTTGATTTCCAGCTATAAGATTAATGTCCAGAAGTAGTTTTATTATATTTGCACCACCTAAAACGTTAACAACTATGAGTACTTTCCCGAAAGCAGCCATTTCAGCGCTCCTTATGCTTACCATGTCGTTTCAACTAAGCGCACAAACCGCTAAAGATTCAATTCCAGAAAAATATGTATTCACTAAAGTCATTGATCTGCCGGCAACAACGGTAAAAGACCAGTTTGCTTCGGGAACCTGCTGGAGTTATGCAACTGTTTCGTTTATTGAATCGGAACTATTACGCTTAACGAATGATACCATTGACCTATCGGAAATGTACTTTGCCCGCAAGGCATACGAATCAAAAGCAAAACAGTATATAAGGCTGCATGGAACAGCAAATTTCGGACAAGGTGGCCAGGCTCATGATGTAATAAATGTATTAAAAAGTAGTGGTATGATGACCGAATCGGAATATTCCGGCTTAGCCAACGGCCAGACCAAACCATCACATGCCGAACTGGAAGCAGTACTTTCAGCTATGGTTGGTGCTATTTCGAAAAATCCTGCCGGTAAACTTACACCCGAATGGAGTAATGCTGTTTCAGCTGTGCTAGATGTTTATATGGGAGAAGTGCCAACCACTGTAAGAATGACACAAAAAGAATTTTCAAACAAATTCAATCCTGACGATTATATTGAAATTACATCATACAAACACCATCCTTATTACACTACATTTTCACTCGAAATCCCTGATAACTGGTCGGGCGGGAGCTATTACAATGTTCCGCCTGATGAACTTATCGAAATTATGGATTATTCACTTAATAACGGTTATACCATAGCCTGGGATGGCGATGTGAGTGATAAAGGATTTTCGCACAAAAATGCCGTGGCCATTGTACCCGAAGTAAATATTGAAAATATTGCTGCAACAGAGCGCGCGAAATGGGACAAACTTTCAGAAAAAGAACGTAGGCAACAGTTGTATACTTTCGAAAAGCCTGTTCCTGAAAAAGCAGTTACTACAGAAATGCGCCAGGCTGCTTTTGATAACTATACTGCTACGGACGATCATCTGATGCATATTACAGGAACTGTGAACGATCAAAACGGAAAACGTTATTTCGTAACGAAAAACTCATGGGCTGCCGATAGCAACAGCAACGGAGGCTATTTGAATATGTCAGAAGCTTATGCCCGTATGAATACCATCGCGATTATGGTTCACAAAAATGCAGTGCCTAAAGAGATCAGGAAAAAGGCAGGAATCAGGTAAGTGGGGGATGATTTTCTGGTAAGGGAAGTTCCAAATTGCAAAATCCAAATTGCAAATTGCAAATTGCAAATTCCGAAATCAAAAATCACTACTATTCACCTCAAATAAATCATTTTCCCAAATTGATCCATTAACAGTGCAAAGGAAATTTCATTTGTTAAAAGTTGCTTGAAAATCGCGGCTATTAACAATTTTTAACAGGATTTACAGGTGCTGGAGAGGTGCCTGTTTTTACTTTTGCAGGTCAATAATTAATTACAAGCAATGATAGAAAGCAGCATTAGTGAAATAAACGAGAAGATACAACGCGAGAGTGCATTTGTGGATATGCTTACACTAGAAATGCACCGTGTAATTGTTGGACAGAAACAGATGATAGAGCGCCTGATTATTGGTTTGCTTTCAAATGGTCACATTTTACTCGAGGGTGTTCCTGGATTGGCTAAAACACTTGCTATAAAGTCGTTAGCTAATTCAATTGATTTGAGTTTCAGCCGAATACAGTTTACGCCTGACTTGCTTCCGGCTGATATTGTGGGAACATTGATTTACAGTCAGCGTTCCGAAGAATTTAATGTACGCAAAGGTCCTGTATTTGCTAACTTTATACTTGCTGACGAAATTAACCGTTCACCGGCTAAGGTACAGAGCGCGTTGCTTGAAGCCATGCAGGAAAAACAAGTAACTATAGGCGATAAAACTTACCAACTCCCCGACCCTTTCCTTGTACTTGCCACTCAAAACCCGATTGAGCAGGAAGGAACTTATCCGTTGCCGGAAGCTCAGGTTGACCGTTTCATGTTAAAACTGGTGATTACTTATCCGTTGAAACAGGAGGAAAAACTCATACTCAGGCAAAACATTAACAACGAAGTACTTTCGACACGAAAAATCCTTAAACCAGCTGATATTCAGCGTGCAAGAGAGATTGTAAAAGAAGTTTACCTCGACGAAAAAATAGAAAATTATATTACTGATATTGTTTTTGCCAGCAGGTTTCCGGCTGATTACAATCTGAAAAAGTACAAGGATCTTATCCGTTATGGAGCTTCGCCAAGAGCCAGTATTTTTCTTGCAATGGCTGCTAAAGCTCTGGCCTTTATCAAACGGCGCGGGTATGTAATTCCTGAAGATGTAAGAGCAGTAGCGCACGATGTATTAAGACACCGCATTGGCCTTACCTATGAAGCTGAAGCTGAAAATATTACTACCGAAGATATCATCAACGAAATTCTTAACTCAGTTGAGGTTCCATAACATTGCAGTATACTGATTAACAGACGTACTGATTTAAAAAAATCATTAACAACCAAGGATTCCTGGCTAGCACTCAGTTATTTGAAAATTCAAAGCTATTTCAAAAGCAATTTTAAATAATAATCCGTTGGTCTTTATCCTTAAGTCAATTAATATTTTCGTTAGCTGCCAGTAAATGGCAGGAAATTTCATCAAATAAAACCAAAATAGAGTGGAAACCGCTGATATTCTGAAAAAAGTCAGGCGCATCGAGATCAAGACCAGAGGCTTGTCGCGCAATATATTTTCAGGGCATTACCATAGTGCTTTTAAAGGCCGTGGAATGGCTTTCAGCGAAGTACGCGAATACCAGTATGGCGATGATATAAGGAACATAGACTGGAATGTGACAGCCCGGTTTAATACGCCTTATCTTAAGATTTTTGATGAAGAAAGGGAGTTGATGGTCATGCTCCTGATTGATGTAAGCGGTTCGAACGAATTCGGGACTCAGGGATCATTTAAAGAAGATCTTATGACTGAGATTGCCGCTGTACTTGCTTTTTCAGCCATTCAGAATAACGATAAAGTAGGCGTGATTTTTTTCAGCGACCGAATCGAAAAATTTATTCCACCTAAAAAAGGAACCTCCCATATTCTCAGGATTATACGCGAACTTATTGATTTTAAGCCTGTAAGCCAGGGTACTGATTTATCAGAAGCACTTCGGTTCCTGACAAATGCTATAAAAAAGCGCTGTACAGCATTTATTGTTTCCGACTTTATGGATCACTCTTTTGAACCTGCAATAAAAATTGCTTCGGGCAAACATGATCTGGTTGCAATAAGGGTTTACGACGAACGTGAAGCTATTTTACCACCGGTTGGAATGATGGAAGTTTTTGATAAAGAAACGGAAGGAAGAGTATGGGTGGATGCTTCAAGCAAAAAAGTACGTGATAACTATAGCAAATGGTGGTATAATCATGAAAAAATAATCGACGGTATTTTTAAAAGATCGGGAACTGATACAGCACATATCCCTACCGGACAGGATTTTGTAAAACCTTTGATGAAACTTTTTACTATACGCGAAATGCGGCACTGAAGATGAAAATGAAACGTTACTTCATACACATATTCGCAACCGCTGTCATACTCATTGTAAGCGCTGCTGCTCAGGTACAAGCTGTACCTCAGAAAGCTGTGCTCAGCCTCGACACTTCTTCCATTAGAATTGGCGAACGCGTTCAACTCAGGTTACATGCCACTTTGCCGAAGACAGCAACAATTTACTGGCCAGCTATTGCCGATACCCTTACTGCCTCAATTGAAGTAGCATCCAAATCGAGCCTCGATACCAATGCTACAAGCCGGAAAGAATTTGTTAACTATAGCCAAACAATTTTAATAACTTCTTTTGATACCGGTTTTCACTATGTGCCTCCCTTCACAATCCTGTATTCGTATTCAGGCGATAAATCGAGGCATGAACTTTCATCAGAAGGCGTTTATTTAAATGTAAGAACTGTAGAAGTAGATACCACACAGGCAATCCGCGATATCCGCGGCCCGATACAGGCACCGATAAGTTTTGCCGAAGTGGCACCTTACCTTGGGGGCTTGGCTATATTGGGACTTATAATCAGTCTTGTATGGTATTATTTCTGGAGAAAACGAATGAATAAGCCACTTTTCCCGGTACTTAGCCGCCCACAGGGACCACCATGGCAAATTGCATTAAAGAACCTTGATTTGCTGGAACAGCAAAAATTATGGCAAAATGGTAAAATCAAGGAATACTATTCGGAACTAACGGATATTCTCAGGCATTATCTGCATCAGCAACATAACATTGATGCAATGGAAATGATTACTTCTGAGATTCTGTCAGCATACGATTCAGCCCACATCCAACCTGATTCACATTCATTACTGGCTAACGTGCTGATACAGGCTGATTATGTGAAATTTGCCAAAGCCGTTCCTTTAAAATCCGAAAATGAAAAGAGTATGTCCAATGCACGGCAATTTATTGAGACAACCAAACCAGTTGTAAATACCGCTGAGCAAAAAAACAATACAGATACAGCTTTACAAACCGCAAATACAGAAATGAAAGCATGATACAGAAACTGCTCTTTGCTGATCCCGAGTACTTATGGCTGCTGCTGCTTATCCCGGCTGCAGTTGTCATGTACTGGTATAAGCTCAGGCATTACACTGTTCCCATGCAAATGTCGTCAACAGCAGCTTTAAGACAATCAGCCCCTGGCTGGAAACATTACGCCCGGTATGGGCTTTTCGGTTTGCGTATGCTCGCAATTGGAATGCTGATATTGGCTTTAGCAAGGCCACAGACAAATATGAACCGGCAGGACATCAGTGTTGAAGGCATTGACATTATGCTTGCAACCGATATTTCGAGTACCATGCTGGCCGAGGATTTACGACCTAACCGGCTGGAAGCAGCAAAAGAAGTAGCAATAGAATTTATAAGTAACAGGCCTGATGATAGGATAGGGTTAGTAGTTTTCAGTGGAGAGAGTTTTACACAATGTCCGCTTACTGCAAATCATGCCTTGTTAATTAATCTTTACAAGGATATTACCTTTGGTATGATTGACGACGGAACTGCAATCGGTGATGGCCTTGCAACAGCCGTAAACAGGCTTAAAGAGAGTAAAACCAAGAGCAAAGTCATCATTCTGCTTACTGATGGCATTAACAATATGGGATCAATTGATCCGCAATCAGCTGCTGAAATAGCTGAACTTTATGGTATACGGATCTATACAATCGGAGTTGGAACCATGGGAACTGCACTAGTGCCTGTGCGCACCCAGTTCGGAATGCAGTATCAACGTATGGAAGTACAAATAGATGAAGCGTTGTTGCAGAAAGTATCGGCACTTACTAATGGAAAATATTTCAGGGCAACCAATAAACAAAAGCTTCAGGAAGTATACAAGGAAATTGACCGGCTTGAAAAATCAAAAATTGATGTTACCGAATTCACCAGAAAGAAAGAAGAATTTCTTCCTTTTGTAATCTTTGCACTTCTGTTACTTACTCTTGAATTTGTAATGCGCTTTGTAGTACTCAAATTTGTATCTTAACTCCTTATAATAAACACTATGTTTCGTCTGGCTCATCCGCAATTTCTTTACCTGCTGCTGCTTATACCGCTGCTGGTGCTGCTTTTTGTGTATGCCCGCCAAAGGAAAAGAAAAGCGCTTTCAACTTTCGGTGATATCAACCTGGTATTGCGCTTGCTACCTGAATATTCGGGAATACGTGAGATACTGAAATTTATTATCTGGACAGTTGCCTGGATACTCCTGGTTGTTGGAATTGCCGATCCGCAAACAGGTTCGAAACTTGAAAAGATCAAACGAAAAGGCGTTGATATGGTTTTTGCTCTAGATGTTTCGAATAGCATGATGGCCCAGGATATAACACCTAACAGGTTAGAACGTGCCAAACAGGCTATAATTCATTTGCTTGGAAAACTCGAAAATGACCGTGTAGGACTGGTTATATTTGCAGGGAAGTCATATGTACAGATGCCTTTAACAACAGATTATTCGGCTACCCGGTTGTTTTTAGCAAATATTAGTCCGGGAATGATACCCTTGCAAGGTACCGCTATCGGCGATGCTATCGAAATCAGTGCGTCAGGATTTGGAAACACAAAACAAAGTAAAGCCATTATCATTATTACGGATGGCGAAAACCATGAGGATAACGCTGTTGACGCAGCCCGCTCAGTTTCAGCCAAGGGAATAAGAGTTTTTACAATTGGCATTGGCCAGCCCGAAGGTGCTCCAATTCCGGTATACAGTGGCAATACTCAAATTGGTTACAAAAAAGATGCTTCGGGAATTACGGTTATAACAAGGCTCAACGAAACCATGTTAGAGGAAATAGCACAGGCTGGCAACGGAATTTTTGTAAAAGCCAATAATTCGCAATCGGGAGTACAGGAAGTTTTCGACCAGATTAACAAACTTGAGAAAGCGGAATACAACGAAGCCATTTTCTCTGACTACGAGGATAGGTTTCAGTTTTTTATACTTGCAGCTCTCATTCTTATTTTCGGTGAAATATTTATCGCCAACCGAAAAGGGAAGTTAGCCGGAAAAATTAAATTGTTTACTAACAAATCAACGAATAACCGATGAGAAGTATATTCATAATATTCTTTCTCCTTACAACTGCTGCAGTGCTTGCACAGCCTGTTCAGAAACTCGTGCGTTCAGGTAATACGGATTATAAAAACGGTCATTATAAAGATGCCGAAATTAACTATCGCAAAGCGTTGACCAAAGCACCGGAATCGGAGAAAGCTACTTTTAACCTGGGTAATTCGTTGTACAAGCAGAATAATTTTGAGGAAGCCGCTTCACAGTACCTGAAACTTGCCCGGAGTGAGAAAAAATCATCGTCAAAAGCTGACGTTTTTTATAACCTTGGTAATTCGCTGCTGGAGAATAAAAAATACAAAGAAAGCATTGATGCTTATAAAATGGCATTGCGCGAAAACTCTAAGGATGAGGATACCAGATACAACCTATCCTATGCCATGACAAAATTGCAACAACAAAAAAAACAGGACGATAACAAGAAACAAAAAGAGAAACAGCAACAACAACAGCAACAGCAACAGCAGCAGCAACAACCTAAGCCAAATATGTCGAAGCAGGATGCTAACCGTATGCTTAATGCTATGAATAACAATGAGAAACGAACACTCGATAAAACAAAAAACAAACAAAAAACTTCAAATCGGAATCAATTGGAGAAGGATTGGTAATGCTGTAACAAGTAAATTACATATATTCGAACCAAAGTGATTGAAGAAAGAATGATTTTACAGGAAGTATTTATACAAATACTAAACGCCAAAAGATTGCCAATCAGATCATAAATATACAAAAAGCCCTATATTCAATTGCTTTGCAACTCTGAGTTTGACCTGAACTAAATACATATAATGAAACGCCAACTGATACTTATATTTTTGTTTGTAATACCTGGTATCCTCGCAGCCCAGGAATTCAGTTTTTCAGCACAGGCGCCAAAGCAGGTATATGTCGGGCAGCGGTTTCAGCTGACTTTTACCATCAATTCGGACGGTACTAATTTTATGGGACCCGAAGTCACTGATTTCGATGTATTAAGTGGTCCGATGTTGTCGACCGGTCAAAATGTAATGAATATCAACGGAAAACTTGAATATTCGAGTTCATCATCCTATACATTTATTTTAGAGGCAATAAAACCAGGTACATTTACAATTCCTCAGGCGCTTATTTCAGTAAAAGGCAAGCGGTATATGTCCAATACTACTACCATTGCAGTTCTCAATCAAAATCAGCGCTCAGCACAACAAAGCCCAAATAATACTCAACCGAATGGCAAAAGTAAGGCGCAACAGGCTGAAGACATCGGAAAAGATGTTTTCCTGAAAGCAGTAGTTGATAAAAATAATCCATTTCAGGGAGAGCTCATTGTTTTAACATTTAAGCTTTATACACCTACAAACCGCCTGCAAATTGATCAGCCAAACAAAATACCATCTTATCCTGGTTTCTGGGCACAGGATCTCCTGAAAGAAGCAACACAATACCCACAGTATTCCGAAACGGTTAACGGTAAAAAGTACATTGTAGCTGAACTTCGCAAAGTGGCTCTGTATCCGCAAAAATCAGGTTTATTAACGATTGATCCGCTGGTTCAGGATGTAATTTACCAGGTAAAAGTCAAAGCCCGAAACCCGTTTGCTGATGATCCGTTTTTCGGGAACGACCCTTTCTTTAAAAATTTTATGGACGATTCGTTCATGGGTAGCGAATACCAGAATGTAAAAAAGTCATTACGTTCAAATCCCATTTCTATCAATGTAAAACCTTTACCAAACGCAAACAAACCTGCTGAATTTACAGGAGCTGTTGGTCAGTTTACAATGAAATCGCAGATTGACCGCACGGAGGCAACAACCAATGATGGCATTACATTGAGAGTTTCCATAACAGGAACCGGTAACCTCAATCTTATTGATAAACCACTTATAAATTTCCCTCCTGATTTTGAAGTGTATGATCCTAAAACTATCGACAACTTCAGTAATAAAGGAGCAACTTCAGGAACACGGACTTTCGAATACTTAATTATTCCGAGGGCTGCAGGCGATTTTGCAATTGATCCAATACAATTTGCCTACTTTGATCCTTCACGTAAGGATTACAGGTTATTGAGCTCCGAAAAATTCAGGCTTAAAATAAACAAAGGTTCCGGAAAAGCAGGCGATGCTCCTGCGCAAGGCGATGTAAAATACCTGGGGAATGATATCAGGTACCTGATGGAGCCTCCTTTGAATATCCAACAGCTTGGTAATAGCTTTTACGGCAAGCCTGCTTACTGGCTTTTACTTGCTGTAGCTGTTTTGGGTTTTGCGATTTTTGTACTGCTATACCGGCGTAATATGAAGTTACAAGGCGATTCGAAACTTATGCAGCGCAAAAAGGCAACACGTATTGCTGTTAAAAGGCTTCAAAAAGCAAAGAAATTGCTTGAAAAGGAACAACATGATGCATTCCACGAAGAAATAGCACATGCTTTATGGGGATATATCAGTCAAAAATTTAATATCCCAATGTCAATGTTATCGTTGGATACAGCCCGCGAACAGCTCGAAATCAGGAAGGTTGACGAAACACTTACCGAACGCTTTATATCAACTTTAAGCAACTGCAACTACGCCCGATATGCGCCGGCAGGTAAAGCTCTGAATATGCAGCAACTTTATGAACTTGCCATTAAAGCCATAACCGAAACAGAACAGGTTTTGAAGTAACCTGATTACACATCGAAAAATTGAAAGAAAACGCTAATGAATGAAATAGTAGTACAGATTAAACCCCGATCATTCTGTCCGAATATTCAATAATACACAGTTGAATAATTTTTAAAAAAACATCGTCAATCACTCAAAACATATCAAACCTCATAACCCTTAAATCTTTAACCTTATGAAATGTAAAAAAATAGCAGTGCTGATATCGGTGATACTGTTTGTTGCATTTCACTCAATTGCACAAAGTACTGATCAACTGGCATCGCAGGCGGCTAAAGCATATAACGGCAAGCAATACACACAAGCAATTGAACTGTACAATAAGATTATTTCGGGCGGTTACGAATCATATGCACTCTACTTTAACCTGGGAAATGCCCATTTCAGGAATAATGATAATACTGAAGCTATTATATTTTATGAAAAAGCGCTTAAAATTGCACCTAATAACGGAGATATCAAGCATAACATAGAGGTTGCCAACAGTAAAATAATTGATAAAGTGGAGAAAGTGCCCGAGCTGTTTTACAAAAGATGGTGGAAGTATTTGCTTAACCTTATGGATTTAGATATGCTTGCAACTGTAAACATATTACTTCTCACTGTAGGATTGATACTTATTGCTCTTTACATAGCCGTTTCGAATACACTTGTCAGGAAGTTTACTTTCTGGTCAGGGCTGGGATTACTGTTACTTTTTGGTGTTGGTACAATAGCCGCTTCTCAACGCAATCATTACCTCAATTCGCAGCACGAAGCTATCGTATTTGAACCAACCGTTAATATTAAAAGTTCGCCCGACGAGAACAGTAAAGATATTTTCGTGCTTCATGAAGGCACCAAAGTAGTATTGCTCGATATTGTTGCCGATTGGCAGGAAATCAGGATTGCCAATGGAAGTGTAGGCTGGATAAAAATATCCTATTTAAAAAAAATATAGAATCAGTTTTTACAATTCCTTTTCTCTCTCTTAATTTCTATTGTTATTCATTTTTGTTACTTTTTCTTCTATTGCAAATAAACATAGTTTAAAGCGAAGCTGTTTTATAAAATTTGTATCATTAAAGTGAACAGAAAAGTCATTTATACGTTATCTTTGATCAAAAATTCATCATAATCACATAAATATAGTCAAATCTATGAGAAAATTTACCCTTATCTTATTCATATCATTTTGTAGTTTTCAGTTAATGGCCATTGAACCGGAAGTTGATACCTCGTGGAAATCAACATACGAAGCCAATCTGGGAATATCTCAAACCACATTTACCAACTGGTCAGCGGGAGGCGAAAATGCATTTGCCGGCAACGCTTCTTTAAACATTTATAAAAATTATGAAAAAGGGAAAGTGTCGTGGAACAACTACCTTGGATTAGCTTATGGCGTGTCATATATGCAGGAGTCCGATCCGCAATGGCGTAAAATCAACGATAAGATAAACCTGGTTTCCAAAGGCGGTTTGTATGCCTGGAGAAAATGGGATTATGCCGGACTGTTTGAATTCCGCTCCCAATTCGATAAAGGATATAACTATCCTGCTCCCGACTATATTTCCGATTTCCTGGCACCGGGATATTTCCAGCTTTCTATCGGTTTAAACTATAAACCAGTTGATTATTTTGCAGTTTTCGTTTCGCCGATAGGGGCACGATTAACTGTTGTAAATGATACTTCGCTTACTAATACAATTGATGATAAGGGAAACCTCATAGGTGCTTTCGGGGTTATGGGCGATAACAAAACGCTATGGCAGGTAGGGGGATCTGTTAATATCATATTCAAAAAAGATATCATGAAAAATGTAAACCTGATGTCGAAACTCGATTTATTTTCCGATTACAAAAATAATCCGCTGAATATTATAGTTGGTTGGGAGAATAATATTATGATGAAAGTGAATAAATATATTTCGTTGAATTTGCAAACAATGCTTATTTACGACGATAATATTAAATTTACTGATAAAGAAGGAATAACTCATGGGCCACGTACCCAATTCAGGGAAACATTTAGTGTCGGCTTCTCCTATGCTTTTAACCACAACTAAACTATTGACTTGCATATAACTTTAGTATTAACCAAAAACCAAACAAAAAAATGGGACTTGTAAAAGAATTCAGGGAATTTGCCATGAAAGGCAGTGTAGTCGATTTGGCAGTGGGTGTAATTATTGGCGTAGCTTTTGGTAAAATTGTTGCCTCTTTTGTAAATGATGTACTTATGCCTCCCCTGGGAGTACTTCTGGGTGGGGTCGATTTTAAAGATTACAAAGCTGTACTCGTCGAAGCCATAGGCGACAAACCTGCTGTAACACTAAACTATGGTATGTTTATTCAAAATGTTATCGATTTTATAATAATTGCAGCTGCTATTTTCCTGAT
>JBBSDC010000116.1:0-13125 GCA_038249705.1 Bacteroidales bacterium
ACCTCTCCTTCTTTAAGAAAAAACTCCCCCTTTTTTAAAATCGTTGGGCTAAAAGCATTCAAATAAATTTTCTCTTCATCTGAATCTATAAATACTATCTGTTTTAATATTTGAATCAGTTTATCGTACATAATGGTTCGTGTTGTTTAATTACCGCCAAAGGTTGAGTGTAGCAGCAGTAAGGGAGTGCGGGCTACTGTCCTGTCCACAAATATACGTTATTCACTTTAAACTAACAAGAATGCTATCTATTGTTTATCAACTACATATCAGATCTTTTTCTTTGTTAGCTACTTTTTGTGCCATTGCTAAATGGTGGTAGTCTATTCCTTATCCATGCTTCCTTCAGTTTCCATTTCCTCCACGGCAATTACCTTAATTAGCTGTGAGAGTATTGCAAAAAAAATCCTGAGTCAGGTAACTCAGGATTTGCTTTTGTTCAGGGCGAATCGGCTAATATTTGATGATTTTTATAGCTTTACTTCTCAGTCCTGCGATTCCGAAAAAATAATCACCTGGAGGAACCCTTGCCATATCAATCGTGGTTACTTCGTTTCTTATAAATCCAGTAGCCACTATACGGCCTGTAACATCTGTAATCCGATATTCACCACCAGGCAAAGTCCTATCCACTTTAACTGACATCATACTACCGGCAGGATTCGGGTAAACAGAAAAAATGACTGCCTGTTCATAATCTGCTATATAATTGGATGAGTTCACGGTAATGATACCTTTCATGCCCGATGATGCGTGAGGATTGCAAACGTAATAATGCACACCTGCCAAAAGATTTGCCGGGATCACTAACCCTCCGCCGAAGGGTGTTTCAAATCCACCTGCAAGGGCGGTATTTCCATTTGCATTCCAGGTTGCTTCGCTTACCTCCACCGCATTATGTATTTCACCCAACGAAAAAACAACAGTGTCGCCCTGCGAAATAGTAACTGCTGCCGGGGTGAATGCAAAATTGGTATTAACAATTGTCCATGAAGTGCTGTAAGCTGCAGTTGCAATCAAAAACAGGTAAATTGAAAGTAAATTTTTTGTTTTCATTTTAACTTCGTTTAATTATTATCCTACTCATAAGGCTTTTCGGTAACGCCCCGTTTTTTTAAAGAAGGTTCCTGATTCCTCTGTTATTTATATGCGTAGTGTTCAATTGTATTTAAACACATACAACAATCAACATATAGTAAAGTTTTCGAGGAGGCCGATCGATACTTTAAAAAATAAAATGTCGTTTACCGCAACAACCCGATTAGTATAATGATAGTTTGTGTGGAAGAGGTAAGCATGGGGCGCATACCTGTATTTAGCTTTGCCAGAGCAGAGCAAAGCCGGAAGAGAACATTCCTGTTTATTGGCCTGAAATAAATGGCCGGTCAGTTGATTGCAATTTTGCTGCTTTAAAATCCTGAGACCTGGTGTACTCTATTCTATCGGCAATGGTAGAGGTATCGTTGGCTCTGTTTGCCTTTTTCGCCTGATGCAATCCGGATGTGCGCGGGAAACTGATCTGCGCTTCTTTTTCTTCAATTAATACTTTATCACCTATAGGCCTGATAAGTTGCTTGTCGTTTTCATCCGGGTTTTTAATCCGTGCACTTATAGGATATGCATTCATCAGTTTCGAATCATAGTGATGTAACATGCCGGTTATACTTGATAATGCGGTATTGGGATTGATCCATCTTTTTGCTTCGAAACCGGTGAGTATAACAGGCATACGTTTGCTGCCAATAAGCCGGAGCAAGTTGTTGGCGGTAGTTGTAATGATGCTGAAGGAGCTTTCGCTGAAACCGGTCAGTGGATTTAGCCATGTATCCCATATACCAGCCATGGCAAAAGGGTTCTGGTATTTGCGCAGGTAAACAAGGTAAGGTTCCGACAATCCGGTGTTAGCTGCTCCGGCTATAAAAGCAGAAGCTATTACAACGCACCGCTGCGATCGTATGGGTTTGCGAAAAGCTTTTTTTACTATTATTCCTGCAGCTCCACGGAATGTATGATTATCATCCGAATTGGAATCACCTTCGGCACGGGCATTGAAAAGGTTCATTGATGATTTTGCCCAAAATGGAGTTAGTCCGAATTTAAGAAGCTGGATTTCGTAAGGCTTATCGCAGGTAATTACCGGTGCAAACTGTCCGGGACTGATGTTGTAATTATTCTCCACTGCAATGCTTTGCGGCGGAATTGCGAATATGGATTCGATAGCTTCGCGGGTGGTTGACAATATGTATCGGGCAGGCATTGTAAATCAGTGGTTTGGGTTTAAATACTGTTTTGGAACAAACAAATCAGAGCTCATTTAAATGATTAGAATTTAATCAGGAAAAGGGATACAATATAAGTACTAAAGTGAGGACTTTTAAGTTTTGTGCTACGAAAAAAGTATAAAATATCATATCCGGAGTATTCAATACCTGTTTCTGTTCATTTAATTGTGGTATAAAAGTGCAGGTGCATATGTGTGAATATTGTAATCTTTCGCGGTAATTATGTAATAGTTTCAGGAGATATTGTACTGAAATTTGCTCTGTTAAAAACTGACATTGTACACAATTATTAATTAGAATAAAGTTTACCGGTTTGCCAGGTTGGCGCAACGGCATCAGGAACATGGAAGTTTTCCAACCTTCCTTCCATGACCAACGAAAAGGTACACGAGTCTGATACCCGTTAACCGGTTTTAAAACTTCTGCCATACATAACAGAGAGTGAAAGATGAAACATAGCAATTAATCAGTTTAACAAACTAATCGTAAAGCATTAATACCAAAAACTATATGAATTTAACAGAAACCAATGTTGAAATGATTGTAAATAATCTTATAGTAAGTTATACCGATGATGGTCCAGTTGAAGCACCTGTAATTATTTTCATTCACGGTTTTCCACTCAATAAATCTATGTGGGATTCGCAGATTGAAGCATTAAAGGATGAATACCGGGTTATAGCATATGATATTCGCGGGTATGGGGATTCTGATGCCGGACTTGAGGATTTTTCAATGGATCTTTTTGCCAACGACCTTATCGCGTTTATGGATAAACTCGAAATCAGCAAGGCAATGCTATGTGGCTTATCAATGGGTGGATACATTGCGTTAAATGCAGCTGTAAACTATCCCGAACGATTCGAAGCGCTTGTACTGTGCGATACTCAGTGTATTGCTGATTCATCAAAAGCCAAAAATAACCGCTTGCTTACCATCGAAAATATCAAGGAAAACGGGTTGGAAGATTATGCTCACGAAAGCATAAAAAAACTCTTTGCAGCAGGATCTCTTCAAACAAAGGACTCGGAAGTAGCAGCAGTAAAGGAAATGATTATGAACACTCCAAAACAAATAATTTATCATTCGTTAAATGCGCTTGCAAACCGTAACGAAACCTGCAGCAAATTACTGGAACTAAAAATACCTGTACTTATTCTGGTAGGTGAAGAGGATGAAATAACTCCACCCGAAATAGCAGAATCAATGCACAAAAAGATAAATGTTTCACAGCTCACCATTATTGAACACGCCGGTCACTTAAGCAACATGGAGAATCCATTCGAATTCAATTACCAGATCAGGAAATTCATTTCAATGATTCACTAAGATTTATGAATGACGAATGACGATTTACAAATGACGATTTACGAATGACGATTTATGAATGACGATTTATGAATGACGATTTACGAATAACGATTTACGATTTACGAATGACGATTTACGAATGACGATTTATGAATGACGATTTATGAATAATCAGCTTAATCCCCCCAATCGCACCTCGTAAATCGTAAATTTTACATCTCGTTTAACAAATTCATTTTAAAACCAATAAAGATGGACGCATTAGAAGAACAAATCATCAGAGAAACAACAGACAAGGAAATATCAGAGGCTGTCAGCAGCGCCAGAAGCCATAATCCCGGTCTTAGGGCTTTACTTTCCATAAAGAAAAATACAGCCACTCTTGAAAAAGCTTATGCTGAATTGTTGCAAACTGAAAGCGAACTGGATGAACTGAATAAAAATGGATTGCTGATCATTAAAGCCAATACATCGCCGGAAGCAACAGCCCAGTGGAATTCACATTTACAGGAAGCGGATAAAGTAGTAACAGGGATTAATGATATCCTTGTTGCAGCACAAGAAAAGATTGCGCAAAATGAGAAAGAAGGATACTCTGATCTGTGGAAAAAGCTGTCATTACACATAACAGCATTAAAAAATAATTCAAAAAATGCTGCTGATTCAGGATTAACATTATTACCCGAAGCAATTCGTGCAAAGTGGGATAAAGAATTTGTAAAACCTGAAACATTTCTGATGGAATCTCTTATTTCACAGATGGAATCATGCCGGGTACTGGTTCAGGTAATTGAACGCTACACTCCTGATGAATTAAATTCACTTACCCAAATTATTGTTGACCACGTTCCTTTGGATTTTACTTATGAAGAGGCGAAGGAGTATCAGAATGATTATTATAAAGCGCTGGTAAATTTTAAAAAAGAGTTTAAAAAGGATAAAAATCTTTGGGATAAATTTCTGGATATTTTGGCAGGAGGTACACACCAGTTGCCATCGGAAGGAGCAATGATGGAACGATGGCTTGATGGTGAAGAAGCTGAACCCTAACATTTGGCCAAAACCAGATTTAATAAAACAGGAAAGCCAAAACATCATTTACTGTCGCCAATCCACCCGAAAGTGATTTGCCTGAATTCAAAAAAAAACATATCCTAAATACATATGTTATATCAATAATCCGTAAAATTCATTGCTATGATAAACATGAAAACAAAATACATGGGGATCGAAATTGATAACCCCATAATTGTCGGAGCTTCGAACCTGGTAAACGACCTCGACAGGCTGAAAAAGGCTGAAGAACTTGGTGCTGCGGCAATTGTGTATAAATCATTGTTCGAGGAACAAATGCAACTTGAAGAGTTTCAGATGGATGAAAAGCTTACTGAATACAACAATATGCATGCTGAAATGATTACCACCCATCCCAATCTCGAATTTGCCGGTCCTGATGAACATCTGCTCAATCTGCAAAAAGCAAAGGAGAGTTTATCTATTCCGCTTATTGCCAGCCTTAATGCCGTAAACACTAAAACCTGGATCAGTTATGCGAAGTTAATTGCCGAAACCGGTGTTGATGCTCTTGAACTGAATTTTTATCATACTCCTTCTGATTTTAACAGAGAATCTCAAGAAATAGAAGACGAACAGATCAATATTGTAAAAGAGATACGGAAAAACAGCCCGATACCGGTGAGCGTAAAATTAAGTCCCGACTACACCAATATCCTCAATTTCATTCAAAAACTCGACAAAGTGGGTGTGGATGGAGTTGTTCTGTTCAATTCGTTTTACCAGCCTGATATTAATATTATTACCGCGAAACATATAAAACTGTATAACTTGAGTAACGAAGGCGACTACAGGAAATCATTACGATTTGCAGGTTTATTATCCGAAAATATTAAAGCCGACATATGCAGCAGCCATGGCGTATTTACCGGTGCCGATGTAATTAAACTGATTTTAGCCGGATCAACCTGCGTTCAGGTAGTAAGCACATTATATAAAAATGGACTGCTTCAAATTGGAAACATCAAAAACGAACTTACTGATTGGATGGAAAGCAAAAACTACAATAGCCTCAATGAATTCAGAGGTAAACTCTCCAAAAAAAGCCTTAGTAATGATCCATTTGTTTATAAAAGGGCACAATATGTCGATTTGCTTTTAAATTCAGAGGAAATATTTGGTGTTCCAAAGTAAACCAATTGTATGAAACATGCATGAAGTTTTTTTTTTACATAAATTAGTGATTAATAATTATCATTTTACTTCCAGAAAAGTTAAACATAAGTCAAACAAATTTTTAGAATCAGCAGTATGAAATCTATAAATAAAAGAGCGCATGAAAATGCAAAAACAGATGATCTTGCTAAAAACACAGAAAGTGGGCAAGGCGAATTTATGACAACCAATCAGGGTTTGCGCATAAATGATGATCAAAATTCATTGAAGGCCGGCGAGCGGGGTCCTACCCTACTAGAGGATTTTCAGCTTCGTGAAAAAATTATGCATTTCGATCATGAAAGGATTCCTGAGCGTATTGTACATGCCAGAGGAAGCGGAGCTCACGGCATTTTCGAACTTACCGAGTCGCTTTCAAAATATACGAAAGCCGGGTTCCTTCAAACTCCGGGCACCAAAACACCTGTATTTGTCAGGTTCAGTACTGTGGCAGGCTCACGTGGTTCCACTGATCTGGCACGTGATGTAAGAGGTTTCGCAGTTAAGTTTTATACCGAAGAAGGCAACTTTGACCTGGTTGGAAATAATGTGCCTGTTTTCTTTATTCAGGATGCTGTTAAATTCCCTGACTTAATTCATGCGGTTAAACCTGAACCTGATAACGAGATGCCACAGGCTGCTTCTGCACATGATACGTTTTGGGATTTCATTTCCTTAACTCCCGAAAGTATGCACACAGTTATGTGGGCTATGAGCGACCGCGCCATACCGCGAAGTTTGCGCATGATGGAAGGTTTTGGCGTGCATACTTTCCGCTTTGTAAATGAAAATAATGAATCAGTATTTGTAAAATTTCATTGGAAACCAGTGCTGGGAGTGCATTCGCTTGCCTGGGATGAAGCTCAGAATTTATCAGGAAAGGACTCAGATTATCACCGCAGGGATTTATGGGAAGCCATAGAATCAGGCAATTATCCTGAATGGAATTTTGGAGTTCAGATTGTTGAAGAAAAAGACGAATTCAAATTTGATTTTGATCTGCTTGACCCTACAAAGCTTATTCCCGAAGAAATTGTCCCGGTACAAATCATTGGTAAGATGGTTTTGTATCGCAATCCCGATAATTTCTTTTCAGAAACTGAGCAGGTGGCATTTCATCCGGGTCATGTTGTATCAGGAATTGATTTCAGTAACGATCCGTTATTACAGGGACGCTTATTTTCATACACCGATACACAATTGAGCAGGTTAGGCAGTCCCAACTTTCACGAAATACCTATCAATCGACCAATAGCACCTGTGCATAATAATCAGCGTGACGGACATATGCGGCAAGCCATCAACACAGGTAAATCGAGTTATCACCCTAATACCACCGGTGATGGCGATCCTACACAGGCAAAGGCAGCGGAAGGCGGGTTTGTATCTCACCACGAACGGATTGATGCGCAAAAAGTACGTGCACGCAGTCAGAGTTTTTTTGATCATTTCAGCCAGGCCACGCTCTTTTACAACAGCCAGAGTGTGCCGGAGAAAAATCATATCGTCAACGCATTCCGTTTCGAATTAGGTAAACTTAAGTCGCCTGCTATCCGCGAACGGATGCTTGGTATACTTACACGGGTTGATAAAACTCTTGCCGAAAAAGTTGCTGAAGGACTTGGGATGCCGGTGCCTAAACCTGCTGAGAATTTAAATCAAAATATTCCGGCTGATGGCGATCCTGCTAAATATCAACCTGTTGATGTTCATCCTGATCTTAAAATTTCGAAAGCACTGAGCATGGCAAATACCGTCAAGAATACTATTAAATCGAGGCAGGTAGCAATACTCGCAGCTGATGGTGTTGACGGCGACTCACTAAATGCCATGAAACAAGCACTGGAAGCAGCAGGTGCGCAAACAAAGATTGTTGCTCCACATTTGGGCTTCATTGCTTCTGCAAATGGAAAGCAGATAAAAGTTGATCAAAGTTTCCTTACATCAGCTTCAGTATTATTCGATGCTGTGTACGTGGCTGATGGAGCTAAAAGTGCTGCTCTGCTTCAGGGAGAACCTGATGCTATTCACTTCGTAAATGAAGCTTATAAGCATTGCAAAGCTATTGCTGCCACGGGAGCCGGCGCAAAACTGATAGAAATATCTGCCGTAGGAGCTAAATTGAAAAATGAAGGTAAATCAGGCGATAAGACAACTGAAACCGGAGTGTTAATTGATCGTGTTGCGAACGAATTTATAACGGCTATTGCGCAGCATCGTTTCTGGGAACGAGAAAATCCGGGTAAAGTGCCAGCATAAAATTCACGGGTGCCTCAATTATAAAGTGGTTTATAATTGAGGCACTTCCATATTTGGAAATTGAAAAACATTTTCAAGTTTGTAGGAAAACAAACTATGTTATCAGAACTTGAAACTATCCATAGAATTACGTGTTACTATAATAAAAGCATATGAGAGACATACTTTTTCTTTCGTGGTTTGATAAAAGCACCGTTAAGCATTTGCGGTTGCCTTTTTCGTTCTTTTTAATGCCTGTGTTTCTATTTGCGGTAAGCCAGGCAGGCACCATAAACTGGCAAACCACGGCAATTGCATTTGTTATTTTGCACTTGTTTGTTTTCCCGTCGAGCAACGGGTATAACAGTTTCCAGGACCGTGATACAGGAAGTATCGGCGGACTAAAACATCCGCCCAAAGTTTCCCGCAATTTGTTCAAGGCAACCTTGCTGATGGATATTTTGGCAGTGATAAGTGGATTGTTGATTTCCTATAGTTTCTCACTTTTCGTATTCATTTTCATTTTGATTTCCAGGGCTTACAGCTACAGGAATGTGAGATTAAAACAATATGCGGTAATAGGATTTTTAACCGTATTCCTTTTTCAGGGAGCTTTCGTTTATTTGATGGCTTCTTCTGCAATTTCCACGTTTTCGTTTGCAAACTTTTTCACACTCAATAACATCATTTGCATGAGTGTGGCAAGTTTCTTTATTGGCAGTGTTTACCCGCTTACGCAGATTTATCAGCACGATGCCGATAAAAAAGACGGTGTAATAAGCATAAGCTATAAACTCGGATACAACGGAACCTTTGTGTTTTCAGGGATTTTATTCGCAATTGCAACCGTTTTCCTCTACTATTATTTCAATATGAAACATCAGCAAATAGCTGTTTTGCTGTTTATAATACTAATGTTACCCGTAATTATTGATTTGTCGGTTTGGTTTGCCAAAGTGAGGAAGAATACTGACAATGCGAATTTTGAAAATACAATGAAAATGAATCTTCTTACATCAACCTGCATGAATCTGTACTTTCTGGTACTGATTTTAAACAATATTTATACCTGGTTTTAACATGAGTACAATTATTTCAATAGGAACTGCAGTACCACAATATAGCGCAAAACAAAGCACTATACTGGAGTTTATGAAAAGCGCATACAACGACGATACTGCTTCGCGGAAACTGAATATTTTATTCCACAACAGTGGCATAAACACCCGTTATTCAGTTGTACCTGATTTTGGTAACAACCAGTCCGAACACAATATTTTTGATGTAAATCAACCTGTTCCGGATGTTCAAAAAAGGTTAAATGTATTTAAAGAAAATGCGGATCCACTCGCTATCAGTGCCATGCATAATGCATTTCAAAAATTGAATACAAGCATTGCGGATTTTAAAATCACCCACCTCATTACCGTTACCTGCACAGGAATTTATGCACCTGGTATTGGTGCCGCATTAATTGAGCAGTTAAATTTACCGGAAGATATTTTTCATACCGCAATAAATTTTATGGGTTGCAATGCCGCGTTTCCGGCATTAAACCTTGCTGATATGATAACCAAAACCGATGAAAATGCCAAAGTGCTGGTAGTTTGTGTGGAGTTGTGCACCTTGCATTTTCAGGCAGTTGACAATAGCGATAATTTGTTGGCTAACACCATTTTCGGCGATGGAGCCGCGGCTGTGGTGGTTGTATCCGATACGGCTGCAAAAAAGAATCAGCAGGCAGGTTTATCCATAAATGGATTCTATTCGTTGTTGCTTTATAAAGGCAAAAATTTAATGGGTTGGAATATTACACCTGTGAATTTCGAAATGGTACTTGATACCGGCATACCCGAATTTATTGGCAATGAGGTAAATGAAATAGTACAGAAAGCCAGCGAAAAGTTAAAAATCGATTCTTCTGCTATTGATAAATGGGCCATACATCCCGGCGGAAAAAAAATACTTGATTCCATAAAAAAACAAACGCAACTGAGTGATGCGGATTTGCAGTATTCCTATAAAGTACTGTCAGAATATGGAAACATGTCGTCGCCAACTATTCTTTTTGTACTGAACGAAATTATGCAGGCTGAACACACTGAAGGTCAAACTATATTTTCAATTGGATTTGGTCCGGGATTGAGTATCGAAACCGCATTGCTAACCTATAAATCCAACGTATTTGAAAAATCAGACACAACTGAAGTTGAGAATCCATCGAAGTTAAGCACTCAGGTGAGCAGCAAAAAGGAACTTGTATCCATCCAATAAAACAGAAGTTTACGGATGAATTCTAAATTCAAATACCGTTCCGCTGAAAAGGAATTGCTTGATGAAACTAACATTCAGCAGGATTTGCTTTTCAAAAATCTCAGGGAACTCGATATCCTGAACAGGATCACCGGTGGACATTCTATTTCGTTGAATGGCATAAAGCGATTAATTACGGATCATACTAAAATCTATCATGTTGTTGATTTGGGATGTGGAAGCGGCGATTCGTTACGGGCCATTGCTGATTGGGCCCGTGAAAACAATTTTAATGTTCAGTTAATTGGTGTTGATATGAATGCCGATGTAATTGATTATTTGCAAAATCATTGCCGCAGTTATCCGGAAATCAGCGGTATTACAGCAGATTACCAGGAATTTCTTGATCGGAATACAGCCGTTGATATTGTGCATTGCTCCTTGTTTTGCCATCATTTAAATGATGACGAGCTTATTAGGTTGTTCTCTTATTTTAACGAAAAGGTGACTACAGGTTTTGTAATCAACGATTTGCAACGGAATTGGCTTGCATATTACAGCGCCTGGTTTTTTACGCGTTTATTAAACGGAACTGTGCTGGCGAAAAATGATGGACCTATCTCGGTGCTTCGGGCATTCAGAGCCAGTGAACTAAGGCATTTGCTCGAAAAAGCGAACATCAGGAACTTTACGATTCAGAAAAAAAGATTATTCCGCTTTCTAATAACAGGAAAAACAAATACTAATGGAACAATTTCTTACTAGTAAAACCGATGTACTTATTGTCGGTGCCGGACCTACTGGCCTTATGATGGCATGCCAATTAGCCGTTCACAAAGTTTCATTTCGGATTATTGATAAAAAAGAATTCCCTTCAGCTAATTCCGGGGCTTTGGTAGTGCAGGCGCGAACCCTCGAAATCTTCGAACAGCTGGGGATTGCAGGTGAAGCAATTAACGAAGGAATTGTTGCCGATAGAATTGATATTTTATACGATGCAGATAAAATAGCAGGTACTTCAATAAAAAACATTGGCAGTAACCTATCGCAATTCCCCTTTTTGCTCATGCTCGAACAATCGAAAACAGAGAGGTTATTACTGAAATTTCTCAGTGATCGCGGCCACTATGTAGAAAGAGAGGTGCATTTTAAAAGCTTTGCACAGAATAAAAACCGGATAACAACCGATGTGATTATGCCGGATGGATCAGCTCAAACAATAGAATCAGAGTTTATAGTAGGAGCTGATGGAAGCAACAGCGCAATCAGAAATTTTTTGAAAATTCCTTTTAAGGGCAAAACATACCCGAAACCAATTTTTATACTTGATTGCGGTGCAATATCCGAAATCAGGACAGGCGCCATATCATTCGCTTTTTCAAAAACTGCAGTTACCGGGTTTTTTCCTTTAGGTAACGAGAGGTGGAGAGTTGACGGCAGTTTCCCAAAAAGCATAAAAAAATCAAAAACTATAACTCTCGAAACCATTACAAAGGGCCTTCAACGCTGGAATAACCTGAATTTCAGCATACACGATACCGAATGGTTTTCAGTATCTCATTCGCAGCAGCGATATGCCCGTACAATTCGTGTCGGAAACTGCTTTTTGGCAGGCGATTCGGCACATGTTCATACACCGGTTGGTGCACAGGGAATGAATACAGGTATTCAGGATGCTCACAACCTGGCGTGGAAACTTGCTTTTGTATTAAAACAAAGAGCAAAACCCGAACTTCTCGATTCCTACTCAACTGAACGATTGGGTGTTTCCAAAGGATTTGCGCGATACAGCGACGTGGTTTTTAAAATGGTTACAAGTACAAAATTGGTTGTCAAGCTCTACAGAACATTTGTACTGAAGTTCTTTTTCATACGGATATTCCCCAAACTGGAAAACAAGGAAGGATCGCGCCAAAAGTTTTTTAAATCCATTTCGCAGATCGACATTCAGTATAAATCAGACTTCCGTTCAGAAAAAAAAGCAGAAAAAATGTTTTCGCTCGGAACGCCAAAACCCGGATATAGATTGCCGTATGTTAAATTTATTTACAATAGCATAAGTACCAACAGCCACAAAATACTTGATTCCAATGGGTTTACGATTTTGGTTCTTACTCAGGAGTTAACGCAGGAAATAAAAATACTGTCTGAAAATTATAAACTCAAAGTAGTTATGATAAAAAACCTGCCCGAGACAGCGAAACTATACGCAACACTCGGGATCAAGTATTCAGGATATTACCTGATTCGCCCTGATAGTTATATTGCATTTCGATCAGCAACCATGGATTGCAGTGAGGTACAAAGATATTTGGAACAATTGTTCGAATCTACTGAAATATTACAATGAAAACACTCCGGGATTATCTTTTCGAATTTGAAGACCTGGCCTGGTTTCCCAATACGATAAGGGAAAGTATGACCGATTATCTGCGTTTCCTGATTACAAAAGTTGATTTTTATCGGCCTATTGTCCCTTTAATAATCGAAGGAATGAATAATTCAAGTACAAGTCAAATCGTTGATTTATGCTCGGGAGGAGGCGGTGCTATTGAGCAAATTCGAAAGGAACTGATTGCGCAATCTGAAAAAGATATTAAAATTATCCTTACTGATAAATATCCCAACACAAGCGCATATCAATACTTATCGGCTAAAACAAAGGGTGGCATTTCATTTATTGATAATTCTGTTGATGCTGCTTATGTTCCTGCAAACCTGAAAGGATTCAGAACCATTTTTTCAGGTTTCCATCATTTCAACAAATCCACTGCGAAATCGGTATTGAAAAATGCTGTTGATGCTCGTTCCG
>JBBSDC010000117.1:0-12951 GCA_038249705.1 Bacteroidales bacterium
CAATTTCTTCGGGCAATAAGTTAGCAAAACAAGGGGCTTTAAGTCCGCCAAGCACGCAATCGTCAATAGCTGAGTATGTTTTCATGGATGTTCTTGTAGTTTGGTGTTTTTGATAATTGATGTGCATTATAGCTGGAAGACCGAAGACCGAAGACTTCTTAAATCCCCAATTTCTTCAAACCGCGAAAGTTATTATCCGACAATTATGGAATAATAAACGAACCTCAATCTAACCATCTGTTAATAAGATTTATATCATTACTTCAGTCTTCCGTATTCTGCCTTCCGACCTTTCGCATTGCAAAAGTAAGAACTATCTCAATAATAAACTTGTTTAAACTCAACTTACCGCTTATTCAAAAAGCAACAAAGTCTCATTTTTACAATCAAAGTAGGTGTAATTTTGCAGCGTAATCAAAAAGAACATTTATTATGAAACATACAGTAAATACATCGTGGCAGGGAAATATGAAATTTGATGCCGTTGTAAGCGGTCATCATGTTGTTATGGATGCATTGCCAGTAGTTGGTGGAAACGATGAAGGTGCCCGCCCGAAAGAACTTATGCTTGCTTCACTGGCCGGATGTACCGGAATGGATGTGGTTTCCATTCTGAAAAAGATGCGCATTGAACCCGAATATTTTAATATCAGGGTTGAAGCCGAAATGACTGAAGAACATCCGAAACATTATACCGCCATGCATATAATTTATGAGTTCAAAGGCGAAAACCTCGAACTTGAAAAACTTCAGAAAGCTGTTAATCTTTCGCAGGATCAATATTGCGGAGTTTCAACAGCCTACAGAAAAGCAATGGAAATAACCTATGAGATTGTAATACTTCAATAATTTACGATTTACGAATGACGATTTACGAATTGTCGGACTGCAATATTTTCTGGCTTAAATCAAATCTTCCCCAATCGTACTTCGTACCTCATCAGTTGTAAATATTTAACACATAAAACCTAATCCCTAACCCCTAAATCCTTACTAAAATGCTTTACACAAATTTAAAACACATAGAAACTGCTGAAGCTCACCAGAAATATATCAGCGAAAACGAAAACGTAATGATATGCTGTGGCCGAATGGGCCCAATGTGTATCCCTGTTTACGGAATTATGGAAGATATCGAAGGTGACTACACAAACGTGAAGTTCGCTGACATGGAATTTGACAGCCCGGAATCACACGTGATCCGCAACGTACCGGAAGTAAAAAGCTTCATGGGAATTCCTTTTACCATGTACTACAAAAATGGCAAATTGGTGAAAGCCACTTCCAGTATTCAATCCATGAGCCAGGTTAAGAGTATTCTGGATACTGAATTTGCTAAATAAACAGGTTTTAGGGTTTAGGGTTTAGGTTTTAGGGTTTAGGGTTTAGGGTTTAGGGAAGTGAGCCTGAACATAATGGTTCTTACTTTCTAAAAGATCAAATCATAAAAACCAGGTTCCTGATTATTTATGCCTGATAAAAATCCCGGTAAGCCGGATTTACTTGAAAAAAAAGTTATAAAATGACACCAAATAATCATTACGACGCAATTGTGATAGGAGCAGGGCCTGCCGGACTTACGGCAGGCATCTACCTGTCGCGTGCAAGGGTGAAAACATTGATTTTAAACGAAGGCACCGTTGGCGGCCAGATGGTTTTAACTCACGAAATAGCCAATTATCCCGGCGTTGAAAGCATAAGCGGATACCAGCTTTCAATGATCATGCGCAACCAGGCGAAAAAATTTGGCTGCGATATTAAAAGTAATATCACACTCGATTCGCTCAACATTGATGGAGAGATTAAAGAAGTTATTCTGTCGGATGGCACAGTTTATACAGCCGATGCAGTAATTCTTACTCCCGGAGGTCGTTCGCGAACACTAGGCGTTATGGGTGAAGATGCATTGAAAGGCAAAGGAATTTCATATTGCGCAACTTGCGATGGTGATTTTTTTACCGATAAGGAAATTATGGTTGTTGGTGGGGGAAATTCAGCACTCGAAGAAGCTGTTTCGCTTACTAAATATGCCAGCAAAGTTACCATTGTGCATCAGTTCGATCATTTTCAGGCATTTGAATTTGCCATTGAAGAAGCCCGAAATCATCCGAAAATCAGTTTTATGATGGAATCGTCGATCACTGCTTTTCATGGCAATGAAAAACTGGAAGGTGTTGAAATTACTGATCTTAAGAATGGGAATAAGCAGAACCACCTTATCGACGGCGTTTTTATCTTTATCGGTTATGTTCCTAATACCGAATTTCTCGAAAGTAAAATTGCGATGAATAAATGGAAAGAAATCGTTGTTGATACCGATATGCAAACCAATGTAAAAGGCGTGTTTGCGGCAGGCGATTCCATTACCAAAAAGTATCGGCAGGTTACTACAGCCGTAGCTGACGGAACAATAGCTGCCCTTGCAGCTTCTAAATATATACACGAATTTCATCAAAATAAACACCTCCAACCCACAACATAATGACAATAACAGTAATAGTTGCCACACTCATAATTGCAGGATTTATTGGATACATGGTTTATTCCTTCAAGAAAATAAAAAATACACCCGAAGTTGAGGCGCACTCAGCAATAAAGGACCTGTCTGATGCAAATTTTCAGGCGCAGGTTAAAAGTGGTGTCACATTGGTTGATTTCTGGGCTGCATGGTGTATGCCTTGTAAAATGATGGCTCCGGTTTTAAACGATACAGCTGAAGCATTGGGAAATACAGCCAAAATCGCTAAACTTGATGTAGATGCCAATCGCGAATCATCAGCTAAATATGGCGTGAGGAGCATTCCAACTTTGATTTTGTTTAAAAACGGGAAAGAAGTAAATCGCTTTGTAGGCGTAAAAACGAAGGATTTTCTTCTGAAGGAAATCAGTAAAGTAGTCTGATTTGCAGTAAGAGATCATAATCCAATTGAATTAAACAAAAGTTAAAAAAAATACACCGATGAAAGAATCTTGTGAAAACGATACCAGACCCAAGACATTCAAAGAATTAATACGGTCAGCCTATTTCTGGAAACCGGCTGCCGGAATTCTACTTGGAGGAATAGGTGGATATTTGTATTACTATTTTGTAGGATGTGCTTCCGGTTCGTGCGCAATTACAAGTAATCCTTTTTCGAGCGTGATTTTTGGTGGGGTAATGGGATTATTTATTACCAACCGACCTTGCAAAACATGTTAAGAAATCCGATATCTTTGAACTGATCATAAAGCTATGGAAATAAAAGAAATAAATACCAGGTATAGTGAGTTGGCTGAATCCGACTGCTGCCTGTCGTGCGGCGGTGCAATCAATTATGCTGAGCCAAAAACAGCTGAAGTTTGTGTTGACCTCGGAAGCGGTCGCGGAACGGATGTTTTGCGTATGGCCGAATCGGTAGGTGAAACAGGGTTTGTTTATGGCATTGATATTTCGGATGGAATGCTCGAAAAAGCCCGCCGCAATGCCGAAAAATTTGACGTTAAAAATGTTAGTTTTGTACGCAGTGAACTCGAAAAACTTGAGCTTCCTGATAAAGTGGCTGACCTTGTGATTTCGAATTGCACGCTCAATCATGCTGCTGATAAACAAGCAGTATGGAACGAAATTTTCCGCATCCTGAAAAAAGGAGGCCGTTTCGTGATCAGTGATATTTATGCCACAGCTCCTATTGCCGATGAATACCGCAATGATCCTGCAGCTGTAGCCGAATGCTGGGCAGGTTCCGTTACCCGCTCCGAATACATGCAGCACCTCGAAAAAGCGGGTTTTGCTTCTGTCGAAATTCTCGAAGAATCAGCCCCTTACGCAAAAGGAAATGCTGAAGTATGTAGTTTTACCATAGCAGGTAAAAAAGCTTCAGGTTGCGCTTGCGGTAATTAATGCAAATCTGAATTATTAGGTTAAAATACACAAAATCAGAACATAAGAAATTCAAATACTAAAAATAGAAAACATGAAAAGTTTGATTAAAAAGAAAGTTGAAGTGCAAAAAGTGAACACTAAAAAAGTAGCCCAATGTTGCGCTAAAACATCAAAAACAGTGGTTGGCTGTCACGATTAACAAATTCTGATTTAAACATTAGCTTGAGAAAAATTCTCAGGCTGTGAGTCAGTAACCTGCAATTAGCAAAGCATTAATGATTTATTCCAAACACAATATTTTCTCACAGATCAAAGAGTCGGATAACTACTTTATTGTTAACCTGCTCAGCGGAAGTGCGGATATTTTAAATCCAACCGAAGGCAGTATGGTTCAGGATTTCCTTGATGGAAAAACTATTCCCGCTGAGTTCCATGAGAGTTTAACGGCTCAGGGATATCTGGTTAATGCAAAAGAGGAAGAAAAGCTGTATCGCAGCAAGTACCTCGATTTTATCGATACCCGCGATGATGATGAAATCCAGTTGTTTTTTGTTCCGAATTACAGTTGCAATTTTGCCTGTACCTATTGTTATCAGGACGAATATACAACTGCAAAGCAAGGACTTACCAACGATGTGACCGATGCCTTTTTCAAATACATTAATACTGAATTTGCCGGTCGTAAAAAGTATCTCACCGTGTTTGGCGGCGAGCCTTTGCTCAATTCGACTAAGCAAAAAGAGTCGGTTTCCCGCTTGTTGCAACTTGCCAATGATTCAAACCTGGAGGTTTGCTTTGTAACTAATGGCTATTCATTGGTTGATTATATTGATATTCTTAAAACGGCCACAATCCGCGAAATCCAGGTTACGCTTGATGGCAAAGGGAGTGTGCACGATAAGCGCCGTTTCCTGAAGGGAGGCGGAGCTACTTTCGACAAAATTGTAGAAGGAATTGATGCATGTTTGCTGAATGAATTGCCGGTTAACCTTCGTATGGTTGTTGATAAAGAGAATATTGCCGGTTTGCCCGAAATGGCTCAGTTCGCCATTGATAAAGGCTGGACTAAAAGTGAATTCTTTAAAACACAGCTTGGCCGGAATTACGAATTGCACCACTGTCAGGCTACTTCCGAAAAACTGTTCAGTCGCATTTCGCTTTACGAAACTATTTACGAACAGGTTAAAGATCATCCTTACATTCTCGAATTTTATAAGCCAGCTTATTCCATTTCCAAATTTCTGGCCGAAAACGGTGAACTGCCTGATCCTTTGTTTGATGCATGTCCTGCCTGTAAAACAGAATGGGCATTTGATTACACTGGTCATATATTTTCCTGTACAGCCACAGTAGGTAAAGAAGATGAATCGCTGGGTACATTTTATCCAAAAATTTCGCGTAAAGAGGAAATGATCAGTGCTTGGGAAAATCGCGATGTTACATCTATTCCTGAGTGCAGCTTGTGCAGTATGCAACTGGCATGTGGCGGAGGTTGCGGCTCAGTGGCTAAAAACAGAACCGGAAGTGTTTGCTCAACCGATTGCCGTCCTGTAAAAGATTTGCTGGAACTAGGGTTTTCTGCCTATTTTGAGAAGAATTAATTAAAAATTCAAAGTGCAAAATTCAAAGTGAAATGCAATTAGAAGTTATAATACTGAATGACAACAAAAGACGTTAAAAAAACTTTGGAACCTCAAACTTCAATGACCATCTAATGACTACTTATCCCTCTTATAAACTAGAATTGCTCATTCCTCAACAATTGTCTGACAACCTAATCCTCTCAATAACTCCAATATTCTCACTCCTCAACAACCGATCAAAAGAACTAGTAATGAAAGAAATATCATCATCCGAATTCGAAAACGAGGTACTTGCCGGTGGCAAAGTTGTACTCGATTTTTATTCAACCGAATGCCCGCCTTGCGAAGCTGTTGCTCCTAAATTTGAAGGATTGGCAAAGCTGTATGGCAACGATATTAAGTTTGTAAAAATGTTTCGCCAGGAAAATAAACCTTTGGCGGAGAAATTAGGTGTTAAATCGTCGCCGACTTTACTTTTTTTCGATAAGGGAGCCCAGGTTGGAAATTCACTTTCCGGCGGAATTAAACGCAGCGATATTATTCACCAGCTCGATAATATGCTTCCGGTTGAACGCGTGAAAGAAATAAATGCGCTTATCAAACCTACAGTTTCTGAATTTGATGTCCTTATTCTGGGTGCCGGTCCGGGCGGACTTACTGCCGGATTGTACCTCTGCCAGTCGAAAGTAAACACGGTTCTTATTGATATTGCACTTCCGGGCGGCCATGTTTCCACTACCCACGAAGTATCCAATTACCCCGGTTTTATAAATCCGCAGCCCGGATATTTGCTTTCGCACAATATGTCGGAGCAAACTAAACTGTGTGGTACCAGTTATAAGGTCGCTGTTGATGTAACCCAGATTGATCTTGAAAAGAAAGAAGTCGTAATTGATGAATTTGAGACCATCAGGGCTAAGAAAATAATTATTGCAACCGGTACATCACCAAACCTGATGGGCGTTTCCGGTGAGCGCGAACTAAAAGGAAAAGGCATTTCCTATTGCGCTACCTGCGACGCCAAATACTATGGCGATAAAGATGTAGTGGTTATCGGAGGCGGAAATTCTGCAGTTGAAGAAGCGGATTTTATCAGCAAGTTTGCCAGTAAAATTACTATGGTTCACCAGTTTGATACTTTCACGGCCAACAAGCAGGCACAAGAGAAATTGTTCGCTAATCCGAAAATCAGCGTTCTTTTTGAGCATGAGCCAAGATCATTCAGCCGTGACGGTGATAAGATGATTACCGAAGTTGAAGATCTGAAAACTAAAACTATAACAAAACTTGTCAGTGACGGAGTTTTCGTTTTTATAGGGATGAAACCAAATATCGATTTGTTCAGGGATAAACTGGAACTGGATAAATGGGGCTACATAAAAACAGACGAGGACATGCATACAAGTCTGCCCGGAGTGTATGCTGTTGGCGACGTTATCAGTAAAAAATACAGGCAGATAACCACGGCAGTGGCCGATGGAACCATTGCAGCAATTGCTATTGCTAAAGAATTTAATTAAACAGGAAAAAATATCATACCATGAACGCAAACCAATTAATCATTGAGCAGGTAAGCCCTTTCGACGTGGCAGCCACAGTTGAAAAACTAATTGAAGCCGCAGCTAAAAAAGACTGGCAGAATCCTGCAGTTCACAACCTTCAGCAGTCATTGGCAAAATCAGGAAAAGACGTGCGCCCGGTTCAGGTAGTCGAAATATGCAAATCCGATTATTCCGGCAAAATGCTCGAAAAGAATGACGAAAGGATCAGTTCAATCCTTATGCCTTGCCGTATTTCGGTTTATGAAAAAGAAGACGGTAAAACCTATGTTGCTCTTTTAAACATGGCCGGAATGACAGCAGGAATGTCACCATCCACAGCAGAAGCAATACATGGCGCTTCCGACGAATCTTTCGAGATTGTTAAATCTGTGGTAGGCCCTTTCTAAAAGCAGCTTAGTTCCATCGTAGTCCGGTTATTTCAAATTGAAATAAATCGCACTTAAATCATTATTGAATTTGTTGGTTTCCCATTCCTGGATTTCCTTCGGGCTACTAGTTTTATGCCTGTTGATTAACACACTGGATTACATTACTTATGAATGATTGTGATTGTAAATGCCTGATTAATAATATCCAGAGATAAAATTAAACTTTTACTGAATGAAAAAAGTATTGATTCTTGGTGGTGGATTTGCCGGTGTGCAAGCAGCAATTGATTTGCTGAAAAATGGAGCTTTTGAGGTTACATTGGTTTCGGACCGCGACTATCTGTATTTATACCCAATCTCAATCTGGATTCCGGTTCATATTAAAGAATTCAATGATGTGAAAGTCCCGTTGGCAAAGATTCAGAAGAAATATCCGTTTAAACTTGTTATTGACAAAGTAACTGGGATTCATGCTGCTGAAAATAAAGTAGTTTGCCAAAATCAAACTTTGACGTATGATTACCTGGTAATAGCTTTTGGAGCCGAAAAGCTACAGCACAAAGGAATTATTAACACTTTGTCCATTTGCGCAAAGCCTGAAATGGCTATCGAAATCCGGAATAAAATCGATGAATTAGTTCAAAAAGGAAGTGGTAAAATTGCTATCGGTTTCGGAGGCAATCCAAAAGATAAATCTGCCGTGCGGGGCGGTCCTGCTTTCGAACTGATGTTTAATCTGCACAACTATCTGAAAAATAAGAAACTAAGAGCAAATTTTGAACTCACATTTTTTGCACCAATGGACGAGCCCGGAGCCAAAATGGGCAAAGGCGCACTGTTGATGATGGACAAAATGTTCAGCAAATACAATATTGGTAAACGATTTGGAAAAAAAATCAAAGAGTTTGTAAGTGATGGCGTGGTTTTCGAAGATGATTCGAAACTGGATTCCGATTTTACCATGTTTATTTCAGCCGGAACAGGTCCGGCAGTGCTTCAAAATTCCGACTTGCCTTTGTCAGAAGCTGGATTTGTGAAAATTGATAATTACGGGCAGGTTCCGGGATTTGCCGGCGTATATGCCATTGGCGACATTGCCGCACTTGAAGGGCCTGATTGGACTGCCAAACAAGGCCATATTGCCGAACTTATGGGGCGCAATGCAGCCTTCAATATTAGTGAAACCGAAAAAGGAAGCAGCAAACGCAAAGGCTACCGGGAACATTTGAATATTTTATGCGTAATGGATACCGGCGACGGCGCAGCTTTTATTTTCCGCAATAGCAAGAAGGCTTTTATGATTCCTATGCCGGTGGTAGGGCACTGGATGAAAAAAGGTTGGGGAATGTATGCACGGATGACTAAATTAGGGCAGTTTCCGAGATTGCCGGGAATGTAGTTTGAAGTGAAGAGTGAATAGAGAATAGTGAATAGTGCGAATCAATAGTTGAATTAATGTATTGTTTATTGGGGCGTTAAACTCTTTCAAAGTTTAAAAATCGGGAAGAGTTGCCTGCTAACTAATAAGTTACAATTTTAACCCTTGATTCGAATGAATAGTGAAAAGTGGTTTTGAATAAGATTTTGAAATTAAAACCTCTATAATGCTACATTTCTTTATGAAAGTTTAAATTCAGTCAATTCAAATAAAATGCGAAAATTACTTATACTTCTTGTTGATAAGCGAATACTCATTTTGTCGCTTATGGCCGCAGCCCTGTATTATGCCATAACTACTTACCATATTTCACTTTGGTGGGTATTGCTGGCCGGTACTATTTTGGGCGTGGTTTTCGGAAAAGTATTCTGCCGTTGGGTTTGTCCGCTTGGATTGATGATGGAATTTATGATGGGATTGAGCCCGGATGGAAAAATCAAGGGAATGTATCAATACCATAAAATTGGTTGTCCGATTGCATGGATTTCTGGATGGCTGAATAAATATTCACTGTTTCGGATTAAAATCAATAATGACAGTTGCAAAAATTGCGGAATTTGCGACAAGGAATGTTACATCGTAGCTATGGAACCTGCAAAGTATAGCCTCTACAAACCCAAATTGACACGGCCAGGCGATAGTTTCACTTGTTCAAAGTGCCTGAAATGTGTGGTTATATGCCCGAATGGCAGTTTGACGTATAAAGTCTGAAGACGGGAGACGGAAGACGGGAGACGGAAGACGGAAGACGGAAGACGGAAGACGGAAGACAGGAGACGGAAGACGGGAGTCGGAAGACGGAAGAAGCCAGATATCATTCAGGCGACTCCGGACTTTTGACTTTCGTCTTCCGACAAAAATAATTAACACTTAACTACTAATAGAACTAAAACATGAAAGGAAATTTCGAGACCATAATCAATGACGAGCGGACTGTAATTGTCGATTTTCATGCTTTGTGGTGCGGGCCATGCAAGGTTCAGTCGCCCATATTAAAGGATCTTGCCACTGAACTTGGCGAAAAAGTAAGAGTGATAAAAATTGACGTTGACCAAAATAATGCCCTGGCCGCCCAATACCAGATTCAAAGTGTGCCTACTCTTATAGTTTTCAAAAATGGGAAACCGGTCTGGCGGCAGTCGGGAGTGGTTACAAGGGCTGTTCTGTTAGAGGTTCTGAAGCAACAAATGTAGTTCTGGTTTTGGTTGGGAATTGCAAGGATAACGGTTGACACTATAAATAGTGGCGGATTATTCGCTTCGCTCATAAGATCGCTGCGCGAAGTAGCGTGGTTGTCCGCTGTCAATCAATCCCGCCAGGGCGGGACGGGTTACGAGCCTTCAATTATGTGCTTCACCCGCCATTATTTCATGCCCTTTATTAGGGCCTGTGGTTTATTCAGTTTCGTTTTTTGTCTCAGAATTTGAAATTACGAATTCAATTTGTTCAATAAGATTATCTAAATCATTTTCGATTATTGTCCAAACAATTTCATAGTCGATTCCGAAATAGTCATGAACAATTCTGTTCCTAAAACCCCGGATTCTGTTCCATTCAATTTCAGAATTAATTGTTCTAAAATCAGGGTCTATTCTGTTGGCGGCTTCTCCGATAATTTCAAAATTTCTGACAACAGCATCAATTGATTTGTCATCAGCCAAGAATAAGTCATAGTCCAAATTAGTGGTGTAACGCTTAATTTTCAATGCTGATTCCAGCATGTCCTCCAGAAGTAACATCAAATCCCGTTTAGACATAGGTCAATTCAGATTGAATTCTTTTGAAATATTTGTCTTTAACTCCATTTCTTGAAACCAGGTCGACTTTAAAACCAATTAATTTTTCGAGTTCCTCAGCCAAGTCAATAAAACGTATGCCTATCTTGTCATTAAACTCAACTAATATATCAAGGTCGCTTTCTTCTTTCTGCTCACTTCTGGCATATGAACCGAAAATTGCTAAAGACTTAATAGGATACTCTGAAAACAAATGTTGTTTATGTTTTCCCAGAGTCATTTCTATTTCTTTAAGTGTTTTCATAAGTCAAAAATACGATTTTTTCTGAAAGATTTATAATGCCTGGATTTTGTTTTTTTTCTTGGATTCTGGTGTTGCTTTCCATTGGTCCTACTTATACGCTAGCAGCAAATATATACCACTTTTCATCACATTTAGCTTCTCTGTATTTTTTTGCAAGGCAAATAATTTACAAATCAATTTATAATTCTGAATGTCTGGTTTTTAGTTTCAGTATGCAATAATAAGTATTGAAATTCTTTATCTTATACTTCCGAAAGCAGTAGTACCCGGAAATACTGACCTGTTCAAAACTGTTGTATCCCGTAACTTAGTGTCAATCAGGCTCGTGAAGTCTGAATGACTGATATTTAGCTCACACTGGTAGATAAGTATTACAACTTCGGGTTTGCGCTGAGCTTATTCAAATTTTTCTACTTTTGCATCACCATCCTAACGCAACCATGAGCGAACGCATTTCCCACGAAGGCATAATTGATCATATCGATAACGATACGGTTTTTGTGCGTATTCTCAGCAAATCAGCGTGTGCCGAGTGTCATTCAAAAAGCATGTGCGGCGTATCCGAAATGACCGAAAAACTGATAGAAGTTAAGCAAAATGTTTCCGGTTTTAATCAGGGTCAGACTGTGAATGTAATTCTCGACCGCTCGCTTGGTAATAAAGCCGTGCTCCTGGGCTATTTAATCCCTTTTTTAATATTGATCACTACGCTTCTTATTTCGAGTTCATTCCTCAGTGAGCTTTGGTCGGGATTGTTGGCAATAGCCATTTTAATTCCTTATTACTTGCTGCTCTTCACTTTTAAGGAGAAACTAAGCAAAACATTTTACTTTCGTATTGAGCATTGTTAATTTCACAACCCCATTTCATACACATTTTCAGCTGTTTTACACTTATGCAATTTATATTCATTCTACAAATAGCCTTCAAACTCCTATGGATACAGAAGTATGAAATATTATAGATATAAAATGAGTAATTCTCAACTTGTATCCTATTGAAAAACAGGTCAATACAACAATGTCGATTTTGCTGTTTTCTTCTTATAAATGTTTTATTGTTTTTACATTTGCCACAAGCTAACAAAGCAATCATTTTTAGGATTTTATATAGAATCAAAAAAAAGCCAGATTGTTTATAGTGCTGTTAATTAACTGATTAAATAGTCGTTCTGTGAACCAGTTTATCCTTTTTGCTATTCTTGCATTGGCCGGTATCGGAGTTCTTGCAGCCATAATTCTTTATTTTGTTGCCCAAAAATTCAGGGTAATTGAGGATCCACGCATTGATATTGTGAACGATCTCCTTCCCGGAGCCAACTGCGGTGGATGTGGTTATGCCGGTTGCCGCAATTTTGCCGAAAAAATTGTGAAGTCCGAAAACCTCGAAGGACTCAACTGTCCGGTTGGCGGAAATGCGTTAATGAAAGACATTGCAGCAGCAATGGGACTCACAGCAGCTGAAACCGTTCCTATGGTTGCCGTTGTGCGTTGCAATGGTTCATTTGCTCACGCTCCTTCAAAAGTTATTTACGATGGGGCTTCAAGTTGCGTGTTTGCGCACAATCTTTTCAGAGGCAGCAGCGGTTGCCCTAATGGTTGCCTGGGCTTGGGCGATTGTGTGGTTTCCTGTCAGTTCGATGCCATGTACATGGATGAAACCACCGGTTTGCCTGTAATTATCGAAGAAAAATGTGTGGCCTGCGGTGCCTGTGTAAAAGCCTGTCCTCGTGTAATTATCGAAATGCGCAAAGTAGGTCCGAAAAGCAAACGTATTTATATTGAATGTGTTAATACAGAAAAAGGCGCAATTGCACGTAAAAACTGCGAAGTAGCTTGCATTGGCTGCGGCAAATGTGTGAAAATCTGTCCGCACGATGCCATAGTAATGGAAAACAACCTGGCATACATCAGTTTCGAAAAGTGTACTCTCTGCCGCAAATGTGTGGAAGAGTGTCCTACCAATGCAATTACTGAACTGAATTTTTCGAAGCGAAAGCCCAAAGCCGATGCCGAAATAACTGAAACTGTTCCTGCTTAAAAAAAAGAATTGCTGAAGAGTATAAAATATGATCCCAGGCAAATCGTAAATCAAAAAC
>JBBSDC010000118.1:0-12688 GCA_038249705.1 Bacteroidales bacterium
AAATAACTATGATCAACACAATCTGAAATAACCTTTTAAGTTAACTTTATATGAATAGGCAAATCAACCTTAAATCGAGGCCCAAAGGCCTGCCAACCGAATCAAATTTTGAAATTGCCGAAACCAAAATACCCTCGGTGAACGATGGTGAATTGCTGGTAAAAGCAAAGTTTATTTCGGTGGACCCCTATATGCGTAGCCGGATGAGCGATGCCAAATCCTATGTTCCGTCTTTCGAAGTGGGCAAGCCCATGGACGGAGGCGTGGTGGCCGAAGTCATCGAAAGCCGTCATCCGGATTTTATGGTTGGTGATGCCGTTCTTGGTCACTTGCAATGGCAGGAAATTCAGACAGTAAAAGTTGAAAGTGTTACGAAACTTAACAAATCGTCAGCACCGCTCAGCTATTACCTTGGAATATTAGGCATGCCCGGGCTTACGGCTTATTTTGGATTGAACGAAATCGGGAAACCTATTGCAGGAGAAACCGTAGTTGTTTCGGGCGCTGCCGGTGCTGTGGGCATGGTTGTCTGCCAGATTGCCCGCCTGAAAGGCTGCCGTGTGGTTGGAATTGCCGGAAGCGACGAAAAGAACGCCTATCTGAGGAATGTACTTAAGGTTGACGAAGTCATTAATTATCACACCGAAAAAAATATAAAAGCAGCGATTGCCCGCTCTTGCCCAGGCGGTGTTGATGTGTATTACGATAATGTGGGTGGTGAAATTTCGGATGCCGTTCTTTCCAATATCAACAAATACGCACGTATTGTGCTTTGTGGACAAATTTCGACATACAACGATATTGAAATCCCGGTCGGACCTCGCCCTCAGCCAATTATGGTGAAGAAGAGCGCCCTGATGCAGGGTTTTATTGTCAACAATTATTCCGACCGTTTCGGAGAAGGAGTAAAGCAATTGGCACAATGGCTTGGCGAAGGCAAACTTACTTACCAGGAAACTATCGTACAGGGATTTGAAACCTTGCCCGAAACTTTTCTTGGACTTTTCCATGGCAAAAATACCGGTAAGCTGCTGGTTGAAATGAAGGCCTGAATTTGAAAATTAGTTGAAGACCCTGAAGAGTTTAACACTTCGCTTTGTATGACAGTTTGATGTGTTTGGCAGTCATTACTTTTCAGGAATACTTTCGCATTCTTTCAGGTTCTTTTACTTTCTCCCCAAAATAATCAAACCCGGTTACAAATAATTTTAAAGAATCAATAGTGACCAAATAAAATTCTTTTACATGAAAGAGATTCATCACTTCACTTCGCTTCATTCTGAATGGCAAGTATTTTCTTTTTAATAAGTGGGGAGGATTTGGGGTGGGAGGAAGCGGAGATTCCTCCCACCCCAAATCCTCAATAAACTTCGTAAAATGCTGTTATTCAGAGCGAAGCGATGAATCTCTTAAATTTCTGAGGTCACTAATTTTAAACAACAATCAAAATCTATAACCCAAAAACTAAATCATGAATAACTTTAATTTCTATAACCCTGTCAAAATAATTTTTGGCAAAGGGAAAATTGCGGAACTCAGTAAAAATGTTCCTGAGAATGCCCGTATTCTTATGACCTACGGAGGCGGAAGCATCTTTGAAAACGGCGTGTACGACCAGGTAAAGGCTGCTTTGAAAGATTTCAGCGTGGTTGAATTCGGTGGCATTGAACCAAATCCTCACTACGAAACACTGATGAAAGCAGTAGCGGTTGTGAAAGCCGAAAAAATCGATTTCCTGCTTGCAGTAGGTGGAGGCTCCGTATTGGATGGAACTAAATTTATTGCTGCCGCTTCCCTTTACGAGGGAGAACTGGCTTGGGATATAGCCGCAAAATCAATTGCCGTAACCAAAGCCTTACCTCTTGGTGCAGTGCTGACCCTGGCTGCTACAGGCTCCGAAATGAACAGCGGCGGCGTGATTACCCGCGAAGCAACTCAGGAAAAATTTGCATTCGGATCGCCGGTGCTTTTCCCGAAGTTCTCAATTCTCGACCCACAGGTTACTTTCAGCCTGCCCCAGCGCCAGGTAGCCAACGGCATTGTGGATGCTTATGTTCATGTCATAGAGCAATACCTTACTTACCCTGTCAATTCGCCCGTCCAGGATCGTTTCGCCGAAGGAATTCTGCTTACCCTTATTGAGGAAGGCCCGAAAGCTACAAACTCCGAAACCCCTGATTATGAAAACCGTGCAAACCTGATGTGGGCAGCCACAATGGCACTGAATGGCATAATCGGTGTCGGTGTAAGAAATGACTGGTCAACCCACATGATCGGCCACGAACTTACGGCTTTTCATGGCATCGACCATGCGGTTACATTGGCAATCGTGCTTCCCGGAGTGCTGAGGCTGATGAAAGACAAACGCCGCGAAAAACTGCTTCAGTATGCTTTGCGAGTATGGAATATCAATGAAGGCACCGATGAGCAAAAGATTGAATCAGCTATTCAGCAAACAGAAGTATTCTTCCGCCAGGTTGGTATTATGACCCGACTGGGCGAGCACAAAGTGGGACAGGATACAATTGACCGTATTGTTGATCGCTTCACGCAGCGCAAAATGCGTGCTGTCGGAACACAGCAGGATATAAGCATTGCCAATGTAGGCGAATTGCTGAAAACGAGGCTTTAAAAGGTAACTGCACTTCAAATAATAAATACCGTCTGAACAGTATCTTAATGGCTGGCAGACGGTATTTCTTGTAACTATTCAGCCCTAAGAGGCACTCGGCTCGCGATGCGCGACAGTAGAATCTCGCCGCTCCTGCGCGAACTTTTCTAACTGAAGGTAATCCGTTCGTGTGGTTAAATGATATGAACTATATTTGCTGTACGAGCCATAAATCTAAATTCCAAAATGCTGTAGGAATGCCAGATGGATTATTGTTGTAGATTTATAGTGCCAAGCGAAAGAATTCGCGCGGAAGCGGGGGGAATGTATTTTTATAAAAGCTATGCACCCTACAATTATCAAAACATGTAATTTCTGCAAGTTTTGATGATTTATCTTGTATGTTCACCTCTTTGGAGTTATAGATCCACGCGAAAGGATTCGCGCGGTAGCGGGGAAGTTTTCTCAGTAACAAGTACTTTTGAGGTCAGTAATTGATTATAAACAGTATAATTATCCATCAATATTTTAATAGTTAAAGTTTCTTGCTATCTTTGCATTAACTTACAGAATGTTAATAGTTGGGTCGATTAATTTCATTTAACTATTAATATATTAACATTTATATTCAGAACAATGGATAACTGGTTGTTTTTAACAGAGCAGGAAATATTAAAAGAAATAGGCCAAAGGCTTAAAAAAATAAGACTCCAACACAACCTTACACAAAAAGAATTGAGTGATGAGGTTGGATTAAGTGTTACTACAATTAGCCAAATAGAACAAGGGAAATCTACTTCGGTTGAAAGTCTGATACGGATTTTAATGAGATTAAATCGAATAAAAGATTTTGAATCAGTATTTAGGGTAGGAGAAAACCTGGAACTTAAAGCAAAATTTGAAAAAGCGAAATTAAAATCAGAAAGAAAACGAGCATCTAAAAAAATAAAATTTCCATGATAGTAGCGGTTATTTTGTATGGTCAAATAATAGGAACAGCAGAATGGAATGCTGATAAAGGAAGTTCTACTTTTCAATATAGTAAAGAAATTAGTAGCATGATTGAACCCTCTCCAATTATAATGCCTACCGAAGAAAGAATATTTGAAACTAACAGAGACCACATCAACTTTCACAACTTACCTTATTTATTATCGGATTCAATGCCTGATGATTTTGGAAATGTCATGATGAAAGCATGGCTAAAACAAAGAGATTTGTCTATTGATGACATTAATCCGGTTGACAGATTAACTTATGTTGGCAAGAGGGGAATGGGAGCATTGGAGTATATACCCGCTAATCATAAAGAAAATGATGATAGCCATGTCGATGTTAGTGAAATATATGAGGTTGCAAAAAGCGTTTTAGGAAGTAAGAAAGAATTATACTTTTCTGATTTGAACAAAGATAGTCTTACTGAAATATTGAGAATAGGTTCATCCGTCGGAGGAGCAAGGGCTAAGGCTTTAATCGCAATTAAGAGAGACTCAAATAATAAAATTCAGGAAATAAGATCGGGTGATATAATACAACCCAAAGGCTATTCGTATTGGATATTGAAAATAGATGGAGCAAATGAACAAAGCCTGGGAGAGAGTATAGGTATGGGTAAAATAGAATATGCTTATTACAAATTAGCAAAAGAGGCTGGGATTGAAATGTCAGAAAGTACTTTGCACGAAGAAAATGGCAGATTCCACTTTTTAACAAAACGCTTCGACCGCACTGACGATGGTGAAAAAATTCATATGCAAACATTTGCAGCTATAGCAGGCATAGATTACAAAATTCAAAAAGCAAGCAATTACGAAACTTTATTCAGGGTTATGAAAAGGCTTAAACTTTCATACAAACAATATGAACAGCAATATAGACGCATGCTGTTCAATGTTATAGCAAGAAATCAGGATGATCATGTAAAGAATTTCTCATTTTTGATGAATAAAGATGGAAATTGGCAAATATCTCCGGCATACGATCTTTGTTTTTCATATAGCCCAGGTGGAACATGGACTAATGCACACCAATCATCAATTAATGGCAAATACGATAACTTTACCAGTGACGATTTATTAGGCTTTGCGAAAAATTTTGGAATCAAAAAAGCAAAATTAATTTTAGAAGAGGTCATATCGGCTGTGAATCAATGGCCCGCAATAGCAGCTGAAATCGATATTCCTAAAGAAAAAATACACTATATTAATAAACATTTAAGAACTAAAGATTTTAATTAAAAGAAGAAAAGGCCAGTGCCTAATAAACAGGAATATGATCGGTCTGCAATACCAGCCACAATTTTTCGAAGACCCAGCGATTATTCCCGGTTGAACTTCATCCCTAAATGGCGCGCATCTCCTAATGCGTGACGGCACGCCCTCCCGGTTTACACATTACAATAGCATACCTCAAACCAAACACCTTTTTTCACAAACCCTAGATGATCATTGTCTTCTGACATATAATACGACAATTCAACTTTTCTGCGCTTTCATTTATTTCACCCTATTCAGCGCATCCTGCTTAATTTTATCAGCTTCGGCGCGGGCACGGTTTATTATGGCATCGGATTGTTTCTGTGCTTCGGCTACCAATTTATTCGCCTGATTATTTCCTTCTTTCTTAACCTGTTCGGCGCCTTTTTTAGCGGCGATTTCGGCAATATATCCATTCTTCTTGCCTTCGGATACAAGCCGGTTAGCCGACGAATCAGCTACAGAACGAACCTGCGCAGCGCCTTTGTTGGCTTCCGCCATTAATTTTTGCGCTTGCTTTTCGGCTTCGGCAATAATTTTAGCTGCTTCGGCATCTGCCTTCGCTATCAGGTTAGTTGCTTCTTCTTTTGCTTTGGTAACCAGCTCTTCCTTTTTCTTTTCCACCTCCGCAAGAACCTGATTTTTCATATCTTCTGCAAGTCCGGCCATGGCTGATTTAATGCCGGTTGTAATTTTAGGATCGGTTACCGTTCCGCCAATTAAAATAGTTACAGGCACTATATCACCCAGATTAACATTGACACCTTTTTTCGAAGCATCTTTTAAAAGTCCGTCGAGTACATTATTCACTTTTGTGCCAAAATCGGCCCTCGGAATATCGAGGGTAAGAACAAAATTCAGCACCTGGTCGAGGCCTGTTGAACCGGAAAACGTTGATTTATAAGAACCAAGTTTAAAATCCATTGGTTTTACTGTAGCTTTCCCATCAATTACATCAAACGAAAGATTAATTTTTTCGAGGGAAGGATTTCGGAGTTTCTCTATTTTGAGGATATCGGCAATTTTGTTAAATGTATTAACATCAGCGAGTTTCAGAATTTCCGAAAGCAAAAGTCCATTAGCGGATATCGAAGTAAGTTCGGGCATCATATCCTGTTTGAGTTCACCTTTAAATTTCAGATTGGTACTGATAGCGCCTTTCAGTTTTTGAGCAATCGGGGCAAATTTCTGCATGGAACTAAATGCATCGAATGATTGTTTTACATCCACATTTTTAACCTGCAAATCCATATCAACCAAAGGCTTAGCCGGATTAATTGTACTGTACGATCCTTTTAGCGCCATGGAACCTCCAAGCAAATTCGCCTGCAAACCATCAATCATAAGCGCATGATCTTTTATCCTTACAATTCCGCTTACATCGCTCATATCGTACGTATCGTAAATCAGTCGGGCAAAAGTCGATTTCATGGTGATATCCATGTCGCCGGGAATCTCAAATACGGTCAACGCTGATGTATCGGCAGGCGTGGCAGATGTTTCAGTTCCTGCCATCAAGCTGCTGATATCCATATAATTGGAAGAAGTGGAGAGCGATCCCCGCAACACCGCGGTTTTCTTCATGGCATATGGAATATAATTTTCGATCCGGCCATTTGCGGTCAGATCGTTTTTACCGATTGTCAATGCCAATCCCGTAAGTTCCGCATATGCCGGTGTGAAATCAAGCCTGGCATTGCTAATATTCACTGGCTGAGGAACTTCCTCGCCTTCATATACAAGTTTATCAACAGTGGCAAAACCTGATGCTTTGAACTGATCGTAGGCGCCTTTTTCGATAACTGAAATTTTCCCGCTGAATGCCATATCCGCATTAACGATTCCTGCCAATTTGGTCTTATCGCCAAGCGGGTAAACTTTTGAAATAGTTGCGAGGTCAAGAACGCCTTTTACCGTAGCATTAATATCCGGATCCGAAATGGGTGTGCGCAGCGCAAGCGTGATATCAACCGGGTTTTGCATCATGCTCAGGTGCATGCGCGGAACATCAACGGTTGTGTGGTCCATAACGCCATCGGGATTGGCAATGGCTGCCTGCAAATTAATATCCGACACACTTCCGGGCAAACCGGGATAACTAAACATGCCATCGGCTACTTTCAGGTTCACTGAAAAAGAGGGAATCGTAACATCATTGTAAATCCCTTTCACAAAACCATTAAAAGCCATGGTTCCTGAAGTTTTTACATTGTCAAAGTCCTTTGAATAAATAGCCGGAATAAGCGACAGAAATGCTTTAAATGTGTTTTCCTTAGCGGCAAATTTAATATCCATATCATACCCATTCGCAGGCATAGCAAAGAAACCATCGGCAGTAATACTCAAATCATTTAGCTTTACAATTCCATCTTTAAAAGTAAAAGTCAAGGTTTGGAGGTTGGCATCCAGCAAGGTGGTAATCGCGCCATTCGACTTACTCATATAACGAATGCCATCGTAATCGGCTGTAATATCCTTGATAACCACTTCAATATCAAGTTTAGTAACATCAGCAGTCATGTCGCCGCTCAATGTTCCTGTAAGTCCATCGAAGGCAAGCCTGGTTGGGGTTTCGGCATCATCGTAAACAATACGGGCATCGCTGATATCAATTTTATTGAGATAAACTTTAAAATCGGAAGTTTGCGAAACAGTATCGGCAGTTCCGGTTTCTTTCATAATATTCCAATTGGCTTCACCATTAGCCAATACTTTGAAAAGCAAGCGGGGCGACGTTAACCCAATTTGTTTCACTTTGTATTCGCTTCCGCGAAAAACGCTTGCCAGGTCAACGGTAAGTGTTAATGCAGGAATGGAAGCAAGCGTATCTTTTGCAAAATTGCCGGCGCCTGCTACAACAAGGTTTTTAACTTTTACTGTGAGATCAGGGAAATGGCGGAATAGCGACACTCCTACCCCATCGAAACTTACGACAGCATTCAGCTTTTTATTTATTTCGGACTGAACAGCTTTCTGGATTTTACCTTTGAAAACGAAAGGTAATGCAATAACTACCAACAAGAGCAAGCCAATTACAATGGCTGAAATTTTCAATATTCTCTTTGTCATGACTTAGTGAATTAATATAACCTAATGTGTAAACGTAAAAATGTGCGGAATAGTTTACAGCCTTGCCGACCTGTTGCGAAGTAAATGATCGGCAATTACCAGCGCAGCCATTGCTTCAACAATGGGTACTGCGCGCGGAACAACACATACATCATGCCTTCCTTTGCCTTCAATCACAATGCTTTTGCCTTCACGATTCACCGATTGCTGCGTTTGTTTTAAGGTTGCGATTGGTTTAAAAGCAACCCTGAACAAAATATCGGCTCCGTTACTTATGCCGCCCTGTATGCCTCCCGAATGGTTGGTCGCTGTTTTAATTTTACCCGGACCGGCAGCCATAAAAATATCGTTGTGCTCCGATCCACGCATGGCGGGCGCATTGAATCCCTCGCCATACTCGAACCCTTTGGCGGTGTTTATACTCATCATCGCTTTGGCAAGTTCGGCTTGTAATTTATCGAAAACAGGTTCGCCTAAACCCGCAGGAACACCTTCGATAATACAGGAAATTACTCCGCCTATGGTATCACCTTCATCTTTCAGATGGTTGATAAACGCAACCATTTTATCCGATGCAGCTTTATCCGGACAACGAACAGGGCTGGATTCAATATTTTCGAGCTGATCCATGCCGAAATCTTTCCCTGTATCAATTTCGCCTATACTCCGCACATATGCCTTAACAATGATGCCAGCTTCCCTTAAAAGCAATTTTGCAACAGCACCACCGGCAACGCGCGAAAGTGTTTCGCGTGCTGACGAACGACCACCTCCCCGGTAATCGCGGAACCCGAATTTGCTGTCGTAGGTATAATCGGCATGGGAAGGGCGATACGTATCGCGCAAATGATCATAATCAGCACTATGCTGGTCTTTATTGCGAACCTCAAAAGCGATAGGTGTTCCGGTAGCTCTGCCCTCGAAAACACCCGAAAGGATTTCGATTGTATCGCTTTCGTTTCGCGAAGTAGTAATTTCCGATTGACCGGGTCGCCTTCGGTTGAGTTCCTGCTGAATAAATTCCAGATCAATAACAAGCCCTGAGGGACAACCATCAATAATTCCTCCGAGTGCAGTACCATGCGATTCGCCAAAGGTTGTAAGCCGGAATAGGGTTCCAAAAGTATTTGCTGACATAGTACAAAGGTAAACATAAATGGTTCAGATAACTGTAAGGGAATAGAGACACGAATAATTGATCTGTAGAATTATCTCTCATTCTCCGGTTCGCAAGTGTATTTTTTCTGACGCGCGTGGCTCATATCATGATTTATTATTCTTCTAAATTACACAATGAGTTTGATGAAATCGACACTGAAAAATTTCGTTATATTTAGTTTCCTGGTTTTGATTTTTTCTATGACAAAACTCGTACCAGCTCTCTTTGTATATTAGTGCCAGCGATGCTTCTTTAATTTTTTACAACTGCTTATTTCGGATTGCTCAATTTCCACAAAGCCTTTCGGTTAATTATTCTCCACTACTTTGCAGTCTAAATAAAAATTTTTCGCGTTCAATTTCGGCTATCAGTTCGGATTCGGTAGGCAGGTAAGGCATATACTTAGTAGCAAATAGTTGTTTACTGTCGTTTAAAATGCTGTATTTTACTACGGTTTCGTCTTTTTCGGCACACAATATAATACCAATTGTGGGATTGTCGTCGGCTTGGCGTTTCATGTCGTCGAACATGCGGATATACATATCCATCTGGCCGGTGTCCTGGTGGGTGAGCTTGGTGGTTTTAAGGTCAAAAAGCACAAAGCATTTGAGCAGGTAATTGTAAAAAACGAGGTCGATATAAAAATGGCTTGTTTCGGTACTTATGCGGAATTGCCTACCAACAAAAGAGAAGCCTTTGCCTAATTCGAGCAGGAACTGCTGAAGATTCCCGATGAGTGCGTTCTCCAGTTCGTATTCAAGTACTTTTGTCGGTTCTGGTATATTCAGAAATTCAAAAACATAGGGATCTTTGATAAAATCAGCGGGTGTTGCTTTTTCGGGCAGTATCTTATTTTGAATGGTATTAAACTTGCTCTGTGAAGAAAGAATCCGTTGGTAATAGAATGTATTGATATTACGTTCCAATTCCCTTACACTCCAGTTCTGGTCGGAGGCTTCATTTAAATAGTAGGAACGGGCATCCATGTTTTCAATCCTCATTATCAATCTATTATGGCTCCACGTCAATTTGCTACACAGTGTGTAGCAAATTGAAAAATCGGTATAAGTGAGGTAGAACTGCCTGAAATTGCGAAGGTTGGAATAAGAGAATCCACGCCCAAGCTCAGAAGATAATTCTATTGAAAGCACTTGTAACAGTTTTTCGCCATAAGTCGCTCTTTGTTCGCCATGCTGTTCTTCTTCCACAATTCTTTTGCCCATCATCCAATAGGCTTCAACCATTGCCGAGTTTACCGAAGTATAGGCTTTTGATCGGGCCAAAGCCAGGATTTGCCTGATATCCTCGAAAAAGCTGTTGTGTATGTTATCCATTTATTATTTTATGTCAATTTGAGTGATTTATGTTAACTCCTTAAACTCTAAAACGGGAGTTTCCACGCTGGCTTGGATTTGCAACTTAGCGGAGCGATCGCAATAGCCAAAGGTTGAAAACCCGCACCATTCCCATCAGAAACAACACTTCAGATAACAAATATATCCAATATTCCTCTGATGAGCTATGATTATGGAATTATAGTAGTAGCTAATTTAATAAAAGTAACAAATATCTGTCACCACGCGAAAAGAATACCTTCGGTAAGAAAAATTCGCGCGGTAGCGGGGATTAAAAGAATTGAGTATAATTAACGGGTATAAAAAAAGCCCCTGACCGGGGCTTTTTTACGCTTTATTGCTGCTCTTTGGCAACATTTTTCAGAATTTTCGCTTTGGCTTCGAGCGAGGCAAGTTCCTCTTTGGCTTTGGCAATTTTACCTTCAAATTCAGCCTTCAAAAGATTGGCCTGTTTCGACCTGGCAAAGAAACCGATGTTGTTTTCCCATAGCAGGATTTCTTCTTTCAGACTATCAATTTTTGACTGAAGTCCTGTTCGTTCGCGGTTGATGATACGGCCTGCATCAGGCTGATCCTTCGTGTTTTCGAAACGAGAACGATAATTCATTTGGTGTGCTTCGTTGGAATCGACTTTCAGCTTATCATAGATTTTATTCACAACCGCTTTAAATTCAGCCTGAATACGATCTTTTTCTTTAATTGGAACATGACCAGTTTCCATCCATTCGCGTTGTAATTCCTTCACTTTCGAAAGACTTTCCTGTCTGTTTTCGCTGAATTCGAAATCGGTGAGCTTGGTAATAATTTCGAGTTTTTTCTGAAGATTACCACCCTCGCTGGCTTGTAATCCTTTAAAATGCTCATTTTTAGTATTAAAAAACTCATCACATGCGGTGCGGAATCGTTTCCAGATTTTCTCACTGTGTTTACGGGGAACAGGACCTATCTGTTTCCACTCTTCCTGAAATTTGATCAGTTCGCGCGAAGAATTCTTCCAGTCGGTACTTAACTTATGCGATTCGGCTTGCAGACAGAGTTCAACTTTAAGGTTGTAATTATTAAGCTGCTGATCTTTAAGCTTCGAGAAATATTCCTTTTTATTAGAAAAATACAGATCGAGCTGCACTTTGAAACGATTCCAGATTTCGTTGTTTACTTTTTGAGGAGCCTGACCTACCGATTTCCACATTTTAAGCAGTTCGTTCACCTGGTTGGTGCTGTCCTGCCATTGTTTTATTGAGTTAAAGTCAGTGGCAACAAGTTGTTCCGCTTTTTCGCAAAGTAATACTTTTGCAGCATAATTAGCCTCGAGTTCACCCTGAATTTCTTTGTAGAATTCATGGCGACGGTCGTTAATTTTCTCGGTAGCTGTTTTAAAACGATCCCAAACTTCTTCGCGTTTGTCCTGTGCTACAGGGCCAATTTCTTTCCACTCTTCGTGAAGTTCCTGTAAACGCTTGAACGATTGCGATATAGATGATTCAAGAACCAATTCTTCAGCCTTTTCGCATAATTCCATTTTGCGTTCCAGGTTTTTACGAAGATCGAGGTCTTTTAATTCTTTATTGATTTTTACCTTATCGAAAAATTTCTCGATAAGGAAATGATAGTTCTGCCATAAGCCCTGCGCTTCTGTTTTTGGAACCATTCCTATCGTTTTCCACTCATCCTGCAATGTTTTAAATTCATCGTAGGTTTTTTTAAGCGTTTCCTCTGAATTTATCAGCACCTTCAGCTCGTCCAGGATTTTCTTCTTGGCTTCGAGGTTAACAATCTTAACCTTTTCCTGATCTTCGGTAAAACGGAATTTGTTGTGTTTATATATTCCAAAAGCAGCTTTAAAACGCTCTTCGAGAGGGTCAACAACTTCGAAATTCTCCGCTTCTTCAGTATCAGCAGCTTTCTGAAATAATTCCTGGTGTTCCTTGTTTGATATTGCCAGGTAAGCAACTTTAATCAGGGCTACTTTTGATTTTATTTCATTTACATCCGCATTCTGCACAATTTCTTCAAGCATCACAACCAACTGTTCGCGGTTCATGTGGGCAAAATCAAGATCAGCAGTTTCAGCAGCATCCACTTCAGCTTCAATAGCTTCCTCCAGTGATTCAGCATCTTCAGTTGAAATATCTGCAACCGCTTCGGGTTCAGCAACTACCTCGGCATCTGCAACCGTTTCGGATTCAGCAACTACCTCGGCATCTGCAACCGTTTCGGATTCAGCAACTACCTCGGCATC
>JBBSDC010000119.1:0-12624 GCA_038249705.1 Bacteroidales bacterium
ATGATTGCAAGCTATATGTACGAGTTCACTGACCTCGACGAATTATGGTTTGTAGTTTCGCCGCTCAATCCGCTGAAAGAACAAAAATCATTGCTGGCTGACCATCACCGCCTCGAAATGGTAAACCTCGCCATTGAGGACGACAAGCGTTTCAGATCGTGCAACATTGAGTTCAAACTGCCAAAACCGTCCTACACTATTCATACACTTACTTATCTGCAGGACAAATATCCTGAACGTGAATTTGTAATTATTTCAGGAACTGATATTTTCCCGACTTTTCATAAATGGAAAAACTGGGAACAGTTGCTTGAGTTTTATTCATTTTATGTGTATCCGCGACCGGGATCAAAGGACCATGAACTCACAAAACATGCATCGGTAAAGGTATTTAATGCCCCAATGGTCGAAATATCAGCCAGTTTTATTCGTGAAGCTATACGCGATGGTAAAAACATGTCGTATTACCTTCCTGAAAAAACATTCAGATATATACAGGAAATGCATTTTTACGAGAAATAAACAACTGGTTACCATTTACATAGTATAAAATTCCACTTTCCCGTTTACGGCTGATACTCAAACCTGCCATATTTGAAAATTGGTATCCAAATGAACAGTTTTTTATAACTGTTTCGCAAACATAAATATTTATTATCTGTTTCAATATTAATACTATTTTTGCCCGCTTAACAAAACACCTTTCGCTCAACCATAGTTGCCGAAGCGGGAAAATCATTAAAACCTTTTTTGTATGAAAATCAGAAGTCTACTTCTCTCAATGCTTTTTTGCACAAGCCTGGTGCAACTAACTGCACAAAATATTCCTGTTGCTCCGTCCGAATTGGGAGCAGGTGTATTTCTGGGTGAAACAAAACCCCTTCGTGATATCCCTGAACTCACTGCAGCTGAGTTTCAGCTTCTGCAACAAAAAGCAGAAACACGGCAGTTTAACAAAAAACTCAGGTATCGCGAATATCCGTTTGCTGATATCGCTTTGCCAAAAGGCCCTGACGCTGCATGGCAAAAAACAATGGGAAAAACTGCAACTACAAAAGCTCCTGTTCTAAATTTCGAAGGTCAGAGCACCTCCTCTTATCCCCCTGATTGCAATGGAACATCAGGCCCAAATCATTTTATGCAAACGGTAAATACTACCTATGCTATTTATGACAAATCAGGCACAAAATTAGCCGGACCTACTAACATGAACCAATTGTTCAGCGGAGTTCCGGGTGCTAACTGTAATGATGGTGACCCTATCATTCTTTATGATGAACAGGCTGATCGCTGGGTAGCCACTGAGTTTTCTCTTTGTGGTTCAAATGACCTGATGCTGATGGCCGTATCAACTACCAATGATCCTACCGGCACCTGGTATGCTTATTCGTTCGACGTACAGGGAATGCCTGATTACCCAAAATTCAGCGTGTGGCAGGATGGATATTATATGGGTGATAACAATAGTTCCAGCAATGATATTTATGTTTTTGAGCGTTCGCAAATGATTACAGGTGCTACAAATCCAAAATTTGTAGGATTTAACAACGCTTGGCGCCCCGGTTCAGTTGATGGTTTTATGTGCGTACCCCCAATTGACAATGACGGCGCTTTTGCTCCGGCAGGTTCACCTGGATTATTTATTGCTTTAAGCGATGATGCATTTAACAGCGGCTCCGACCAACTCTGGATTTACGAACTTGATGTGGATTGGGCAAATACTTCGGCTTCAACTTTTAACCGTGTACAGCAGTTGAATGTTACTCCATTCGACAGTAATTTCGGTAATAACTGGACTAACATTAAACAACCCGGAACCAGCCAGGAATTGGATGCCATCCCACAGGTAATAATGAATGTACCTCAATACCGGAATTTCGGCACTTATCAAACCATTGTTTGCTGCCACACTGTAGATGTTGATGCCACCGACCATGCCGGAATACGCTGGTACGAACTCAGGAAAACCCCTCCTGCAACCACCTGGGAAATACGCCAGCAAGGAACATATGCTCCTGATATTCACTCACGATGGATGGGAAGTATTGTCCTGAACGGGAATAATGAAATTGGATTAGGGTACTCTATTTCCAGCTCCACTGAATATCCGGGAATCCGGTTTTGTGGTCAGACGGCCTCAGAATATAACGCAGCCTCAGGAATCCTCGATTTTCCTGAAGATAATATTCACACAGGAACATCCTCACAATCCGGTGTTGAACGCTGGGGCGATTACTCGCAAATATCAGTAGATCCTGCTGATGACGGCACTTTTTGGTTTACAACCCAATATGCCGGTAGCGGAAGCAGAAAAACAAAAATAGCATCTTTCCAGGTTGGACCGGTTCCCCCGACAGCTGATTTTATTGCAAACAATACTCTCCCCTGCCTCAATAATACTTCAGTGTTATTCACCAGTCAAACTACCGGAAATCCAACAACCTATGAATGGTCGTTTACCCCGGAAACTGTAACTTATACAGATGGCACAAGTAGTTCATCCGTTAATCCAAGAGTTATTTTTAATGCATATGGAGCCTATACTGTATCGTTAACTGTTACCAGCGATGGAGGAAGCAAAACAACCACAAAACCTGATTATATCCATGTAAATGAAGCTAATGCGAATTTTACAGCTAATGCTACTACGGTTGTTGTTGATAATGATATCACTTTCGGTGATGCATCTACCTGCGGCGCAACTTCATGGTTATGGGATTTTGGCGCTGACGCCACACCTGCAACTGCTTCAACACAAGGACCACATACAGTCTCATACAGCACAACAGGACTTAAAACAGTTCTGCTAACCGTTAACGGAAATTCGACCGAAACAAAAACTGATTATGTGAATGTTATCGAATCGACAATAAACATGGTATCAGCAACAATTGCAGCCTGTAACGGTACCTTTTTCGATCCGGGCGGATCATCGGCCAATTATGGAAACAACCTCGATTATTCAACCTTGTTCAAACCAGGGATAGCAGGTAGTATGTTACAATTTGTCTTTACCAGTTTCACGCTCGAAACAATGACTGGCTGCTCCAAGGATTATTTGAAAATTTATGATGGCACAAGTATTTTTTCGCCTCTTATCGGAACTTACTGCGGAACAAGTTCGCCAGGTACTATTACAGCTACTAATGCCGAAGGCGTATTACTATTTGTTTTCCATAGCAATGCTACCGTAAACCTTGCGGGATGGTCAGCTGATATAAGTTGCTCTGCAATACCTGCAGGAAATCCTGCTTCGTTAACAGCTACACCTGCAAGCAGTTCGCAAATCAATCTGGATTGGACCAAAAATGCAGAAAATAATGATGTGATGATAGTCTGGTCGCCCGATGGAACTTTTGGTGTGCCGGTTACCGGAACAGTTTATGCCACAGGTGAGCTTATTTCCGGTGGAGGCACTGTGCTTTCATCAGGAAATGTTACATCATTCGATCATTCCGGACTTACCTCATCAACTGTATATTATTACAAAGCATTTTCGTACACTGCTGATCAATTGTACTCGGTTGGATTAAATGCTTCTGCGGCTACACTGCTCGAACCAACGCTTGCCGTAGATCCTTTAACAATCAATGTTCCTGCTGAAGCCGGGAATACACCTTTTACGATTTATTCAAATACGGATTGGAGTATTACTTCCGACCAGCTATGGTGCTCAATACCTGTATCAGGCTCGGGAAATGCAGCTGTAATGATTGATTACGCTGAAAATCCAATGGCAAGCGCACGAATCGCCAATATCACTGTTACAGTGCAGGGTTTACCTTCTGTTACCGTAACCCTTATTCAGGCTGCTGCCATCCCAACTATAGCAGTAACTCCTCCCAACCAGAATGTTGCTGATCCTTCGGGTGTAACTGAATTTATGGTTAAGTCCAATGCCGACTGGGCTGTTAGCAGCAACCAAACATGGTGTACAGTCAACACTCAAGGAACAGGTAATGGCACTATTCAGGCTACCTTCGAACAAAATCCTACTGTAAATACAAGGGTTGCCAATATTTCGGTAAATGTTAACGGATTGTCAATTATTGTTGTAACAGTTACCCAGACCGGAGCCGCTCCTATGCTGGCCGTAACACCTGCGTTAGTAAGTGTGAACGCTTATGCATCATCCGTTGATTTTACGGTTACATCCAATACCGATTGGACAGCAACTGCCGATTCGGCATGGTGTATTGTAACTCCATCGGGATCAGGAAACGGAGTTATAACAGCATCGTATCCTTTCAATCCTAGTGGTAAATTCCGAAGCACTAAAATTTCAGTTAATGCAGAAGGTGTCAGTACTCAAATAGCCACTCTATCGCAGGGGCATGAAACAGCTTCAGTTCCTGAATATGGGTCGAAAGGATTTATGATTTACCCAAATCCGGCGAAAGGCATTTTCAGTATTGTTGTTGATAAAACAAAATACCCAACAATGCAGGTAGTAATTACCGATGCCACAGGATCTGCTGTTACAAGCCGCGACTGCAAAGGGGAATCAGAGTATATGTTCGACCTTAGCGAATCACCGCAAGGCACTTACTTTGTAAAAATAATAGCCGGAACCGAATCGCAGGTTAGCAAGCTTGTGATAATAAAATAGAAAACCGGTATTCCCGATTTTTATAAAAACAAAAAAGGATCAGATCGAAGCCAGAAATAAGACTGGAATTGGTCTGATCCTTTTTTATAAAGTTTTGATACGATTTTCAGAACGTCAGAATTCCTAATCTATACTTCAAAACATTTTAAGGCAAAATGCCTAAGAGCCTGAAGGGTTTTACCCGGAGCTTCGATATATCCCATGTGCCCCACATCTTCGAGCAGCAACACTTCACTGTGCGATGGGATTACAGCCTGGGCTATCAATTGGTTATAAGGCATCCGGCTATCCTGTTTCCCGATGATAAACAGAACCGGAATTTCCGATAACAAAAGATATTGCAACTGGCTTTCGCGATCGCGCATACCTGAAAGTGCTGCAATAATTGCCTCGGGTTGCATTAAAGCAGCCAGCCCCTGAAGTTTTTCAATATCAACTGAATACTCGGTTACATGTCTCTGATCGAACAAATCAGGAATAAACTGGCGGATAAAACCACCCTTGTTTTGTTTTACAATATTTATGGTGCGGCGCCGGTTTTCTTTGGCTTCATCTGTATCGGCATTGGCATGGGAATGAAAAAGAATCAGCCCTTTTAATAAATTTTCGTTATCGGCAGCAAATTGAAGTGCCACATATCCTCCCATGGAATGACCGGCAATAACAGCCTGCTTAATATTTTCAGCGTTCAGCACTTCCTTCACCACGCCGGCCATCAGTTGCATTGTATGGATTTCAGCAAGCGAACCGCTTTCACCGTGTCCCGGCAAATCAATTGCAATTACAGTAAAATCACGTTGGAGTGATGCTGTAAAATCTTCCCAGATTGCTTTGGATTCGAGGAAGCCATGCAGAAGAACCAAAGCCGGACCACTTCCGTTGATCTGGTAAAATATGCTTTTATCCTGAAATTGGACAGATTTTCGCATAAAACTATGTTTATAAGATAGATTCATCCTGTTTGGTGTTCAGACACACTGCGGGTGTGCAGACTCCAAACAAGATGACAGTCGCTTGCTGCTCGGATTAAATCGTTTCAATCAATTGATATTCAAAATTTAATGTGTGCAGACACCCTGCGGGTGTGCAGGCACCAAACAAGATGACAGTCGCTTGCTGCTCGGATTAAATCGTTTCAATCAATTGATATTCAAAATTTAATGTGTGCAGACACACTGCGGGTTTGCAGACACCAAACAAGATGAGAACAGTCGCTTGCTGCTCGGATTAAATCGTTTCAATCAATTGATATTCAAAATTTAATGTGTGCAGACACCCTGCGGGTGTGCAGACACATTAAATTTTATCGGCCATGGTTGCCTCTACTTCGGCTACTGTTTTAGGAATTGGTTTGCCTAAAACGCGGTGCCCGTCGGCAGTTACAAGGATATCATCTTCAATCCTGATTCCTCCGAAATTACGGTATTCTTCAATTTTATCGTAATTAAGGAATTCAGCGTATTTATTTTCTGCCTTCCACATGTCGATCAGTTCGGGAATGAAATAAATACCAGGCTCGTTAGTTAGCACAAACCCGGGTTGCAGGCGGCGGCCAAGACGCAGATAAGCGGTTCCGAACTGTTTGCTTGGCTGGATTTCATTATCATAACCAACATGTATCTGCCCCAGTCCTTCCATGTCGTGCACATCCATTCCCAGCATATGGCCAAGTCCGTGAGGGAAAAATAAAGCATGAGCACCTGCAGCAACGGCTTCTTTAACATCGCCTTTCATTAATCCTAAATCTTTAAGTCCCGAAGCAATAGTTTCGGCAGCAACCATATGGCAATCGCGGTAAAAAACTCCAGGTTTTGTTGCGGCGATTGAATTGAGGTTGGAGTTAAGCACAATCTCGTAAATTTCGCGCTGTTTCTGGCTGAATTTTCCACCAACAGGAACCGTACGTGTAATATCACTGCAATAATTGAGGTTGGTTTCGGCACCGGCATCCATTACCATCATACGTCCTTCGCTGAGTATATTTTCGTGGTGGTGATTATGCAGAATTTGCCCGTTAACACTTAAAATTATCGGGAAAGATACCGGTCGTCCCTGTGCGATAGTAATTCCTTCCATTGCGCCAACAATTTCCTGCTCTTTACGACCGGGAAATGCCATCCGCATTCCGGTGGTGAACATATTCCATGCTATGCCAACAGCTTTTTCTATTTCAGCAATTTCGAGATCCGATTTTATTGAACGGAGTTTTACAATACCTCCAATCAGAGGAAGCGAAACATAATCGCGTATACGCAACGGATTGAGACCGAGCAGACCACTAATTTGCATGGTAGTTTCGGCACGGTAAGTCGGGGCAAAATGTATGGGCCGTCTTTTCTGAATGGTATTATTTATAAAATCAGTAAGTTCGCTGAGGGGAGCTGTGTTTTTTACACCGGCTTTTAATGCAAGATCAACCACTTTCGGCTGGGGACCCATCCAAATAATATCGTCAATTATGAAGTCGCTACCGAAAATATAATCAATGTTGTTGTCAACATCAATAATTCCGGCAAAATCAGGATTTTCGAGGCCAAAGAAATAGGAGAAATTACTGTCCTGCCTGAACGAATATGTATTCGCTGCATAGTTATAAGCAGCTTCGGAATTGCCCGGTAACAGGATTATTCCCGATGGAATAAGTTTACGTAAGGCGTTGCGTCTTTCGGTATAAATTTCAGGATTGAACATAGCTGGATTCGGTTTGGGAATTTAAAAAAATGAGTTTATCTGAGTGCAAATATATGGTTTTGGTATATCAGTTAAACATGAATTCTTAACGTAATTATGAAAATATTGCCTATTTTTGTAATTCAAAATCTACCTAAAATGAAAAAGATCTTTTTACTTTTCGGAATATCCTTTGCTTTGTCAGTTGCTGTATTTGCCCAATCGGCTGAAGAGTGGAACAAAAAGGGTGTTGACCATGCCAAAAAATTCGAGTATTCGAAAGCCTACGAAAGCTTCACTAAAGCCATAGCACTGAAAGCTGATTTTGCTGAAGCTTTTTATAACCGGGCAACCGTTTGGTTTGAGCTGCCTTCAACAGCATTCCCGGATACTGATGGGTGTAACGACCTGAAAAAAGCTAAATCGCTCGGATTTAAAGTGAAGGATGCGGAGTTGAAGAATTTTGGTTGTATGTAGATGGGATTTATGGATTATGATTGACGAATTTTAGGCGAGGACAAAATCCGCGATCATTGTCAATGAGTAAAAAGGATTTTGCGTCATTGCATGACCTTTGCGTCCTTGCGATAAAAAAAACCGAAATCTACCAACATTGTTAATGAGTAAAAAGGGATTTTGCGTCATTGCATGATACTTGTGTCCTTGCGGTAATAAGACTGAAATCAGCCATCCTACATTTTGAATAACGAGATATGAGGGACAAATTGGTTTGACGATTTATAAATGTTACCAACCTGGGCTACAAATGCTTGTTCAACATCCTGTTTCAGTATCAAAAGCTAATGGCTTAAAGTTTATATTACAAATATAAGGTAGTTTATCTTTGTAATGTAAACTACTGGAAAATATTTTGTTCGAACAAATGAAATACTCCCCTTTTGCTGTGTCCTTGTCAATTTTCCGGAACTCGGATTTGTTCTTGATATCTTTAAGAACGTTACTCGTTGCCCGGTACTATGCTAAGTACTGCTGGATTCACCAATTCATAAATCCCTAAACCCAAACCCCAAAAGCCTAACCCCTCATAAGCCGTTCAATTTCATCCGGTTCAATCGGAATATGTGCCATAAGGTTAACCGGTTCTTCAGCAACCAGTATATCATTTTCAAGACGAATGCCAATTCCCTCTTCCGGAATATAAATACCAGGTTCACAAGTCATTATCATGCCTGTTTCGAACACAACCTGCCGCGAGCCCACATCATGAACATCAAGCCCCATGAAATGGCCAGTGCCATGCATATAATATTTAAAAAATGCCGGTGAACCTGACTCCTGTTCTCCTATTTCTTTTTCGGTAATCAAGCCCAGGCCAAGGAGTTCCTTTTCCATTATTTTGCAAACAGTACCATGCCATTTTTCGTTGGTTGTGCCTGGTTTAAGCATTGCAGTTGCGGCTTTAAGTACTCTTAATACTGCCTCATATACCTGTAGTTGACGGGTTGTAAATTTGCCGTTTACAGGAATTGTCCGTGTCATATCAGCTGCATAATTACCATATTCGGCACCAACATCCATCAACAGAAGATCGCCATCATTACATGTATTGAAATTAGTATTATAATGAAGAATACATGCATTTGCACCTGAAGCGATTATCGGTGGATATGCATGACCGCTGCTGCCTTTGCGGATAAACTCGTGGGTAAACTCCGCTTCCACTTCGTATTCCTTCACCCCTGGCTTTACAAATTTCAGCACACGCCTGAAACCATCATTGGTAATATCACAGGCATTCTGAATCTGAACCAATTCCTCAGGTTCTTTAACCATACGCATTTCGGTAACCAGAGGAGCAAGTCGCTCGTAGGTATGCAAAGGGAAGTCTGTCCTCATTTTACTTGCAAAACGCTGATCGAGAACCGGAACATCGGTTATAAACTTAGGATATTCGTTCTGATTCAGATATACAAACTGAACTCTCGACATAAGGTCGCGGAGTGTAATTTCGAAATCGTCGAGCCATTTTACATTCCGGATTCCTGAAACTTCGCTAACTTCTTCCAAAGTATATTTATGCCCGTTCCATATAACAGTCAGATCATTGGTTTTAACAGTAAAAAGCATTTCGCGCATACTTTCGACCGGATGATCGGGACATAAAGTAAGGATGCATTTCTCCTGATCAAGGCCGGTGAGGTAAAACATATCCGAATTTTGCCTGAAGATGAAAGTCTGATCGCCCGAACGAGGCATTTCGTCGTTTGAATTTACAATAGCAAGCGAACCTGGTTTAAACTTTGAAATGAGTTTTTCCCTGTTGCGGATGTACATCCCCATATGTATCGGCCTATAGCGCATATTACTGTATTTTAATGAGTTAAATGAATCCTGAAGTATTCTCCAAAAAAAAGATGAATTTTCTGTCCTGCAAATCGAAAACAAAATAGTATTGTTTCTATATTTGTTCCTCTCGCAGGCAACCAAAAGTATGAATTATTTTCAATGCCAAATCAAGTGCTGTCTGTAAATGTATCAAAACAATAATCGTATGGGCAATAAATTATTAGTTTACTCTTCAATCACCAAAAAAGTTGTGATGGCTCTTGCAGGTCTTTTTTTAATCACCTTTCTGTTGGTTCACCTTGGCATCAATCTACTATTACTAACCAACGACGATGGAGCCGCTTTCAAGGTTGCAGTTGAATTTATGGGTACAAATCCATTAATTAAAATTATGGAAATATTCCTGATGGGAGGTTTCGCACTGCATATTATTCTGGGAGTTATCATACAGATACAGAACTGGATGGCCCGGCCGATTCGCTATAAAGTAGAAGGATATTCGCATATTTCATTTTTTTCGAAATATATGATACATACAGGAGCTATCATTTTCATTTTCCTGTGTATTCATTTTTTTAATTTCTATTTTGTAAAACTTGGTTTGGTGAACCCGCCCACAGGTGTTGACCAGCACGATTTTTACCAGATGGCAACCTTACTGTTCGCCGATAAGTTTTATGCCATCCTTTATGTTGTACTTATGGTTTTTCTGGGGTTTCACCTGCACCATGCATTTCAGTCTGCATTTCAAACAATGGGACTCAATCACTCCAAGTATACGCCGGTAATAAAAACTTTAAGCACTATTTACGCCATAGTTGTCCCACTTGGTTTCGCAAGCATCCCCTTGTTTTTCATGTTTATTAAGTAACAAGCACTTAAAATGGCTGGTTTTCAGCGTTTAAAAGCATAATTTGTATGACAAATCTCAATTCAAAAATACCCCAGGGACCGGTTGCAACAAAATGGAGCAATTATAAAGATCATATTGCCCTGGTGAACCCTGCCAACAAAAGAAAACTCGACATTATTGTAGTCGGAACCGGACTTGCCGGTGCTTCAGCAGCAGCTTCACTCGGTGCTCTTGGTTTCAAAGTTAAAGCCTTCTGTTACCAGGATAGCTCCCGTCGCGCACATAGCATTGCAGCTCAGGGAGGTATCAATGCATCAAAAAACTATCAAAATGACGGCGACAGTGTTTATCGTTTGTTCTATGACACAATTAAAGGCGGCGATTACCGTGCCCGCGAAGGCAATGTTTACCGCCTTGCCGAAGTGAGTGGAAATATTATCGACCAAAGTGTGGCGCTGGGAGTTCCGTTTGCACGCGAATATGGCGGAATGCTCGATAACCGTTCGTTTGGCGGAGCGCAGGTTTCAAGGACTTTTTATGCCCGCGGACAAACCGGACAGCAGTTATTGCTCGGTGCATACAGCGCCATGAGCAGGCAGATAAATATAGGAAATGTTGAAATGTTCACCCGTCATGAAATGCTTGACGTGGTAAAAATTGATGGCCGTGCCCGCGGAATAATTGCCCGCAACCTGGTTACCGGCGAAATTGAACGGCATTCAGCTCATGCTGTTGTGCTTGCAACAGGTGGTTATGGCAATGTATTTTTCCTTTCGACAAATGCAATGGGAAGCAATGCAACCGCAGCCTGGAAAGCTTATAAAAAAGGCGCCTTTTTCGGAAATCCATGTTTTACACAGATTCACCCAACATGTATTCCGGTGCATGGCGACTTTCAGTCGAAACTGACGTTGATGAGCGAAAGTTTACGAAACGACGGACGTATCTGGGTTCCGAAACGCAAGGAAGACGTTGAAGCCCTTCGGCATAATAAGATTAAACCTAAAGATATTGCCGAAGAAAACCGCGATTATTATCTCGAACGTCGCTACCCGGCATTCGGGAACCTGGTTCCACGCGATGTAGCTTCACGTGCTGCAAAAGAACGATGCGATGCCGGATTTGGAGTAGGTGAAACCGGATTGGCTGTGTATCTCGATTTTGCTGATTCAATCAAACGCCTGGGTCGTAATGTTATTGAGGAGCGCTACGGAAACCTTTTCCAGATGTACCAGAAAATTGTTGACGAAAATCCTTACGAAAATCCAATGATGATATACCCAGCCGTTCACTACACCATGGGCGGGCTTTGGGTTGATTACGAACTTATGTCGACCGTTCCTGGCTTGTACGTTGCCGGCGAAGCCAATTTCTCCGACCATGGAGCTAATCGATTAGGGGCTTCGGCACTAATGCAGGGATTAGCTGACGGATATTTCGTACTGCCTTATACTATGCAGAATTACCTGGCTGACCAGATTAATGTTCCTCGTTTTAGTACCGATCTGCCTGAATTCGTAGAGGCTGAAAAAGAAGTTAAATCGCAGATTCAGAAACTTTTTAATGTAAAAGGTTCAAAACCGGTTGACCATTTCCACCGTCTGTTAGGCAAAATCATGTGGGAATATGTAGGTATGGCACGTAACAAGCAAGGTCTTGAAAAAGCGATAACCCTAATTCGCGAACTTAAAATTGAATTCTGGAAGGATGTAAAAATAACCGGCGAAAACAACGAGGTAAATCCTGAACTCGAAAAAGCCGGCCGTGTTGCTGATTTTATTGAGCTGGGCGAACTGATGGCCATGGATGCGCTGAACAGGGAAGAATCATGTGGCGGCCATTTCCGCGAGGAATATCAAACTCCCGAAGGCGAAGCATTACGCAACGATACTGATTACATGTACGTATCAGCCTGGGAATATACAGGAGATGGCAAGGAGCCGATTTTGAACAAGGAACCGCTGGAATACGAGGCGATTGAAGTGAAGCAGAGGAATTATAAGTAGAAGGGGTTGGGGGTTAGGGTTTTGGTGTTAGGGATCCTTCTTACACAATTTCACATTTATACTTTCTTTATCCATGAGTCCAAAACCAATAACAACTAATGATTAATAAAAAGGATTTAATTTAAAGATAGCATGAACTAACCTGCAACATCCCTAAACAAGTAGGGGTTGGGGGTTAG
>JBBSDC010000120.1:0-12479 GCA_038249705.1 Bacteroidales bacterium
GCGTTAAATTCCATCCGGCAGCTTTAAGCCATTGTTTTACCAAGCGTGAAGAAGGAAATTTATGAGGTCCTTCGCCATGCCCGCCGAACAAAGCGGTATAAATACGATACGCTGGTTCGCTGGTGGCAGGTGGGCAACTCAATACCATAATTGCGCCTGGCCTGGAGATGCGGTTCAACTCCTTCAGAAAATTTAACGGTTCAGCAGCATGTTCAAGTGTTTCGAGACTAAGAATGCGATCAAAAGTATGATCCGGAAAGGGTAATTCCGAATAGGTCGAAAGTTTAACATGTTTCAGCCACGGACGAACAGAAGCAGCTACATCAATAAGTCCCTGCGATATTTCGGCATTGATAATTTTAAGGCTGGTTTCCGCTTTTTGCAGGTATTCGGCAGCTTCGCCATCGCGGCTGGTAATGTTAAGTACAGTAAAGTCCTTTTGCAGTTTCAGGTGTGGAATGCTGTAACTGAATCGTTGATCGTGCGCTCCTTTTACCTTATTGTTTTCGGCAATATATATATGTGCCACGTTATCCCAGTGTTTTTCAACATCGGTGTCGCTCCAGAGTGGTTTATCCGAAATAGTTTTCTCTCCCATTTTTTAGAGTGCTACAACGACTTTTTACGACTTAATATGGAAATTTGATCGGCAATAAGCCCGAAAAAGAACATAAACATGCCGAATGTAAGCAATACCGTTCCCGAAATGGCAAACCTGCCGTATTCATAATACCCATAAAATCCCCATAGAAATCCGCCCGTTGTTGCAAGCAGGCTGCCAGGGAAAAATACCTTCATCGGGTTAAAAAGCATGATGATTCTGAAAAGCAACAATATTGTTTTGGAACCATCCTTAAGAAATTTAACGGAACTGGGGCGGCCTTGTCTTTCAATTACTTTTATCGGGAAAGTCCCTATACTATATCCTTCTTTTAAAAATGCGAGTGTTGATGTGGTAGAAAATGAAAATCCGTTTGGCATGATATGCAGCATAGGAGCAATTAAATCCCTGTTAAAACCGCGAAATCCTGAGTTATAATCAGGAAGTTTCTGATCTACCAGGTATTCGCCAACTTTACGGATAATTAATTTGCCTTTTTTCCGGTTGCTAACATGGTGCGAATCGGACCCGCGTTCGCCAATTACCATATCAAATTCATCAAGCATATCAATCACTTGTGCGAGGGATGATGGATCATGCTGTCCGTCGCTGTCGAGCATAACCACTTTTTGTCCGCTGGCTCTACGGATACCTGATTTAAGCGCTGCTCCATAGCCTTTATTAACGCCATGCCTGATAAGCCTGACCGGATATTCTTTTACAATTTCTGCGGTCCGGTCGGTGGAACCATCGTCAATTACCATGATTTCATGCTTTTCGTGCAAGCCTCTTTTCTGCATGTCAGCTAGCAGTGAACCTATAGAAGCTTCCTCGTTAAAAGCGGGGATAATGATTGTAACTAATTTTTTTCCAAGCATTTTTAGGATATTCTGAATCAGGAATAAACCTGTATATTCAATTAGTATTTGTCGTCTTCGTCAAACCGGCTGCTTCCGCTGTTATTGTTTTCATCGAATTCGGAACAATTAAAATAGTCTTCTTTTAATCCCTCGGGTCTTTCGAAATCGCTTTTTGTGAGTTGCAACGCATTATCAGCATATACTTTTTTCATATACAGAGCCCAGATTGGCAAAGCCATATTTGCACCTTGTCCGAGTGATGTAGACCGGAAGCGGATAGAACGGTCGTCGCCACCTACCCAAACACCTGTAACCAGATCGGGCGTGAGACCCATAAACCAGCCATCGGAATTACTTTGTGTGGTTCCTGTTTTGCCGGCAATAGGATTGGTTAGGCCATATTTCCCTCTCAGGCGCGCACCAGTTCCGCTTTCGACAACTCCTTTCATCAGGCCTATCATCATATAGGCGGTTTCTTCGTTCATAGCTTCGTCCTGATGAGGAACAAACTGAGCCACTACATTTCCGTTTTTATCTTCGATACGGGTGATAAACAAAGGCTGAACAAAAATTCCTTTGTTTGCAAAAGTGCTCATAGCGCCTGTCATTTCATAAAGAGAAATATCGGGCGTGCCAAGACAAATGGACGGAACAGGAGGTAAAGGGCTGAAAATGCCCATTTTACGCGCTATCTTAATCACAGCTTGTGGCGAAAACCGTTTTATCAGGTAAGTCGAAATCCAGTTGATCGAATTGGCAAGCGCTTCTTTGAGGGTGACCATTTGCCCTTCTTTGTAATCGCTCGAATTGGAAGGCGACCATAATTTGCCGTTAGCTTCGATGGAATATTGAACATTAGGAACTTTTGAACAGGGATACATCTGTCCGTCCTGCATGGCAACGGTATAAACAAATGGTTTAAATGTTGAACCCACCTGCCTGCGGGCTACCACAACATGATCGTATTTGAAAAACTTGAAATTTATTCCACCAACATATGCTCTTACATAACCGGTTTGTGGTTCCATCGACATCAGTCCGGCATGAAGAAACCATTTGTGGTATTTTATTGAGTCCATCGGGCTCATGATAGTATCGATATCTCCTTTCCAGGAGAAAATGCGCATAGGGATTGGTGTAGCAAAAGCACGCTCGATGGAATCGTTGTCGATGCCTGCTTTCTTCATGCTGCGGTATCTGTCGGATCTTTTTTTGGATGAAACGAGCATTTTTTGTATCTCTTTTGCATCCGACATGTCGTAAGGAGCGTGTTTGTTGCCTTTCCAATGTTTATAAAAAGCTGGCTGCAGATCGAGTGACAAATGCTCCGTCATAGCATCCTCAGCATATCGCTGCATATGTGAGTTTATGGTTGTATAAATTTTCAGTCCATCCTTGTAAAGATTGTAATAGGAGCCATCCGCTTTTTTATTTTTTGCTACCCATCCAAAGGCAGGGTCGCGTAACCAACGTACGGAGTCGGCAGTAAAATCGTCCGGATTGTCGTAGTTATTCCGTTCGGGTTTGTTGGCCATCAGCGATTCGCGAAGGTATTCCCTGAAATAAGTTCCGGGTCCGCTGGTGTGGTCCTGCAAAGTGTATTGCGACATGTCCAGTGGCAGAACACGAACCGAATCGTATTGCTGTTCAGTGATATAGTCGTTTTTTACCATTTGCTTAAGCACAACTTCACGTCGTTTTTTCGAGCGTTCCTGATTTCTTACAGGGTGAAAATAGGATGGTGCTTTGAGTAGTCCTATCAATACGGCTGATTCCTGTAAATTGAGTTCAGCAGGTGTTTTATCAAAATAAGTTTTGGATGCTGATTTTACTCCAAATGCAAGACTTCCGAAATCGACGGTGTTGAGATACAAAGCTAGAATTTCTTCTTTGGTATAATTTCGTTCCAGTTTTATGGCGGTAATCCATTCTTTTAGCTTTGCATATCCTACACCAAAAATAGTATAGTGCCGTTTCCTTGGAAACAGGTTTTTAGCTAATTGCTGTGTGATTGTACTTCCACCACCTTTGTCAGTGCCGGTAATCATACCAATAACCGCCCTGCCAAGAGCCTTTCCATCGATACCCGAATGTTTTTCGAACCTGGAATCTTCAGTAGCAATAAGCGCTTTTACCAACCATGGCGATAACTCCGAAAAATGAATGTTCGAGCGGTTTTCGAGGTAAAACGAGCCTAAAACTTTCTGATCAGCAGAAATAACTTCGGAAGCCAGTTTACTTTTTGGATTTTCGAGTTCTTCGAATGAGGGCATGAAACCTAACCAGCCTGCCGATAATGCTGCAAAAAATATTGCCAGAAACACCAACGTGATGACGTACCATTTCCAGAACCTCTTCACCCAGTCGTTTTCATTTATTTTCTTTTTCATTGATCAAATAATTTCAGTCACGAGCTTGCTCTTAGTTCTCTTGCTTTTTAATCAGAATGCTAACATCCGAAATTCCGTTCAGTTTTTCTTTGCGCATAGCCTGATTTACAGCAATAATATAATTTCCCGGCTTGCGGAACTTAACCCCTTTGCGGAAAATAAATCTGCTGTCCTTATGTTTTCCCATGCCTTTTCCATACCATTTGCCATCGGGAGCGGCAAGGATGCATTCAGCCGTATCGCGCGAAAAAGTATTGCCCGGATAGTACGCAGTAATAAAAAGGTAGAGGTTTTGCATATCGTAATCCGTAGTATTGCGCACCTCAATATAGAAATCATACGTTGCCAGCGTATCTTTCGAATCGAAACTGTAAAAGAGGGTATCGGCGGATTTCCATTCGTTATTTTTCAAATGTACCGTTTCGTTATGAAATACATGTGTATTACAGGCTGCGACAAGTAAAACTGTGGAAAGCATCACCAGTTTCAGAAATCGCTTATACATTAATTTTCTAACAACCATATCCATATTATCTTTTATCAGATTTTGGATGAGGTTGTTTCTTTTTATCAAAACGGTGCAGATCTTCGCTCACTACAACCAGGCCAATTTCTGGTTTTTTATCCGCTTTCATGGTAAAGTCTTCAATTTTATCAGGTATTTTCCCTGATTTATTTAATGCGATAACTTTTTTCACGCTCTCAACAGTAAGGGCAAACATTTCGTGCTCCTTGCCTTTATATCCAAACCACATGGTTGCTGCGAAAACATCAATTTTTTGCAGAAGTACATCACCTTGTTTGGTTTTCAGAACCGAATTATCGTCAGGGAAATCTTTCAGTGCATCGCTATAGGCTTCAACTTCATAATTTAGGCAACATTTTAGTTTTGAGCATTGTCCGGCTAGTTTCTGCGGATTTGGCGAAAGCTGCTGCACACGTGCCGCCGCTGTTGATACCGAGTGAAAACCGCTGATCCAGGTTGAACAACATAGCTCGCGGCCGCACGAACCAATGCCGCCTAACCTGCTGGCTTCCTGGCGCATACCAATCTGCCGCATTTCGATCCTGATTTTTAATTCCTCAGCCAGAATTTTTATAAGTTCCCTGAAATCGACTCTGTCCTCAGCGGTGTAATAAAAAATGGCTTTGGTGTCGTCGCCCTGGTATTCAACATCATTCACTTTCATTTTAAGGCCAAGCCTTAATGCAGCAACCCTGGTTTTATAAAGGGCATCGTGCTCATGGCCAATAGCAATTAACCATTTATCAATATCAGCCTGTTTTGCTTTGCGATAAAGTTTTCGGATATCCTCCTTGTTGGGATTCATGTTTTTACGATGCATCTGAAGCCGGGCAGTTTCTCCTGTTAGAGTTACAATGCCAATATCGTGCCCGGGTGAAGCTTCCACAGCAACAATATCACCGGGATGCACCGGAAGACCTGTAGGGATTTTGAAAAAATCCTTGTGGTTGTTTTTGAAACGGATTTCAGCACAATCAAATTTTGCTGAGCTGCCGGGTAAAGGGATATCTTTAAGCCAATCGTATGCGGCTAATTTGGCGCATTTTTGTTCAGCGCCCGCTTTGTTCAGCAGCGGGTTACTGTTTTTGCAACAGCCCCTCGATGCAATTAATTCCCTGTTTGATATAATGGGTTGTATGTTTTCTTCCATGTTGAATTAGCAGATTGCCACCTTTAACCGGATGCGAAATAATAACGGATGTATGGCGGTATTAGTATAAACCCCATCTTCAGCAATCATGAAACATGATTTAATAAAGATTAGGTACGAAGTGACAAATTTACACTTTTTTAGCTTGAGGCGTTGCCGGAATTTTCAATATCCTGGCAATGAGGTGCGAAAGGTCGGTTAAAACTATTGTCGCATTGGCATTACGCTCAATATGAAAAATCGCCCGGTTGAATTCCTCTTCGAAACGGCTGATATTGCGTGGATGTATAAAAGAGGAAAAGTTTTTCACGAAAGCAAGCTCCTCGCCATCGAGACGAACCAAATGCTGGTTGCCGACATTATATTGAAGGCAAATCCGGAACATTTCGAGGCTGTAAGCCAGCATTTCTTTTTGTTTTTCGCGGCTGCCATCGCCAATAAGACCAGGAATAGTCTCAAGCAGTTTATCGTAATCTTTAAGATTTCCTGATATGGTAAAACAACGCCGCATCCATTCGCGGAATATGGTAAAACGCACACGTTCAGCTTCAAGAGAATCTGATCCTGACCCGGTTTTTCCGGCAAGCATCAAAGCAGATGCATAATTACCATCAGCGAGGCGGGCTATTTTTGAGGCTTCCTCGGGCGCAATATGATGAGCAAGTTCAAGCGCATGTTGTATATTATGATCTGCCAGGCGGGGAATTTTTACTAGTTGCGCCCTCGATAAAATAGTGGCTATGATTTGTTCCTGATTTTCGGAAATCAGGATAAAAAGTGTTTTATCCGATGGTTCTTCAAGGTTTTTAAGCAATTTATTGGCTGAGGTAGAGTTCATTTTTTCAACCATCCAAATGATCATCACCTTATACTCAGCTTCATAGGCTTTGTAGGCTAAAGTGCGGTTTATACCATCGGCTTCGTCGGCGTTGATGAATCCCTGCTTTTTTTCGATCCCGATTTTTTCGTACCAGTCGGGGAGAGTAACATAATAATTGTTCTGTTGCAGAAATTCGCGCCAGGCAACTATGAAGTCTCTGCTGTATATCTTTTTGTCATCAACTTCTTTCGTTTTGTTGATGGGGTATATGAAATGCAGATCAGGATGTATGAGTTTGGAGTATTTTTTACACGAAGGACACTCGCCGCACGAATCCTCGTGAGTACGTTTACGACAATTTATGTATTGCGCATAAGCCAGGGCAAGCGCCAGTTTACCTGAGCCTTCGGGCCCAAGAAAAAGTTGTGCGTGGCTTACCCTGTTTTCGGCTACCGTACGTTTAAGGCGTTGTTTAAGAGGCTCCTGGCCTATGATATCACTGAATTTCATAAATTATCAGATGGTAAAACTTACGGCCAAAGGTAAGATTTTTTCTGGGAGTTGGTGAAAGAGAACTGAAGCTTAGAGAAAGCTAAAATGCGTTTAACATGTTGCCCATATAGTGTTTCAAATTGTATTTTTTTTGTTGTGTCCAATGCTCTTACAAGCCATATAGTGTTCTTGTATTTTTTTACATTGAAATATTTCACAGTACAGATTCTATCGCAAAATCATGGTATATCAACGTTTGTGTTACTCCATCGGTAGCAAAATGAATTTCAAGCCGTTGCTCAAAGGCATGAGTTTGTTTATGTTTTCGTTTATATTAATTTTGAAATTGATTTGTGGTTCAGAAGTGAATTCATCTGGCTTATAGCCATTTCATTGAGTTTTATAAGTCGTTCCGTTTGCGGGAGTCCTTGTTTAATAAGCATTGCATTGATGCTTTCCAGATTTGACAGCACTACCAATTGTTCCAATGTGGCTGGGCATAAGTTCCGCCATATCGGCCAGCCTTGGCAGTAATACCAATTGCCTGTGTGCGTTCAATCCATTGTTTTACAGAAAGCACAAAATTGTTGCTACCGGCAGCATTTTTAATTGTACCGAATTCGGTATAATTAAAAATCGGGTTGTAAAGGGCTTCCCATTCGCCAAGGTATTCGATGGTGCTTTTCAAACTAAGCCATTTAATTATGATAGCCTCCTGCATCTGGCTCTTCGCCATATCAGTAAGTGAAATATAATCATTTTGTTACTGCGAAATGATAGTGATCTCAGTGCCTTCAATATTTAAAGTTTTACTTTTAGCCATATTCTTTTATCTGCCGTTTGTGTTACGAATAATATTTTTATTGCCCGTTCAAATGGTTGATTAATTTATCCGATTCGGTTTAAAAGTAGTAGTTATTCTCTATCACCCTTAAAATTGTTAATTATCCTTTACAACACCCTCGTCAAAATCACTTTGTTTTCATCAGCCGTAACAATATTTTCGAAAAAAGTTACTATTTCGTCGTACCTGTCAACCGGATGTTCGCCTTTAAATACCTCAAATGTACGCACATACTTAATGGTAGAACCGGTTTTTGTTACCTCTGTGGAATATCTCCCGAAATCAGATTGCAGATTTACTTTTGATGGAATTTTCTCCATTGTATAGCCTTGTGGCAGAGTATAAGTAACAGTATCTATTTCATATACAGGCCATTTGAATGATACCGGTGTTTTGCGGGTCGTCGACTGAAACGGCGATTCGCTCATCTTATTCATCATATTGAGACAGAGCATCATTTTGTCGCCTACTCTGGTGCAATAGCTTGTAAAGGAGATAGCAAGATGCTCAGTAATATAAGGTTGTTCGTTTTTAACTTCGTTGATGGTAAAATTGTCCAGTTCAAAGTTAGGAACATGAATGCGCCTGGTTACCAGTTTATTACGATCGGTTTGGTCGCTCCTTAGTATATACCCGTAATTGTCGTATGTAGCTCCGTGGTAGTTGGTTTTTACATCGGCAAAACCATTTCCTGTTGATTCGAGCGTAACATCCGTTTTACGCGATTCGCGATTTAGTTCCATTTTCAGCTCAGGTGTATTTACCAGTTTCCCGCCTTTTTCGTCAATAACAAGCGCCTTACGATCGGAAGTAAATGTCCCCATGTAATTAAACGGGTTTTGCTGGCTGGTACACTCCAGCCATACGGTATCGGTAGTAAGCGGAACACAAAGTACTACATGGTTAAACTGGTTCGATGCGAATTCAGTATATATGACCGGATTGTCGTCACCGCCCTGCACCAGCGTATAACGCGAATTGATGCCAACTGCATCGAGCAATGATTTCATGTAATTGGACAACGCTTTGCAATCTCCATACGAAAGCCTGTCAACGGTTGCTGCGTCAAAGGGCTGAAATCCACCAATCCCAACTTGTATTCCTACATAGCGGGTTTTATTCTGCATGTATTCATACAGCATTTTTATTTTTGTTCTGTCCTCAGCTGTACCTTCTGTCAATTTCCTGATTTTTTCTTTCGTTTCGTCGCTTAGGTTATTTTTGCCCTGGCTAAGTTGGTTTATCCAAAGGCCAAAGCCTTCCCATGTCGAAAAATTGCCTTCGTACCCTTCCATCTTTACAGTTGTAGGTGCAACAATCACTACAGGTGTAAAATCTTCGAGCGCCGGGCTAAAATTTTCGTTGGCATAAGCCGGCAAATTCGTCAATTCCCATGAATAAATGGTACGGTCAGCTTCGTGCTGGATTTTAGCTTTTGAGATAATATTTTTCTCACAATACCTGCAATTAGCCTGTTTGGAAATAGTAAGCGTGAACGTTGATTTCTCGATGGCAATATTAAAACCCTCAACCGGCGTCCAGCCAGGATAATTTATTACTTCCGACATGGTTATGTCATACGTATATTCAACAGTGTATGGATATTCGAAATGCTCGGGATCAATAGCTTTTATCCTATTGTCAGCATACGTAGTTCCATCCGGTATCATTGCATAATCAAGAATATCGAATCCGCCTTGTTTCTTAATCTGATTTCCCGATGCATCGAACATTTGTGCTTTTATGTTATTCACCTTTATGTTTTTATCATACATGTGCATAAAGTAACCATTCGATTTGCCATTCTTGTTCAGAATAGTAATTGCATATTTTACCTTTTGAACTATTTTGGAATTGGATTTTATCTCTACCGAAATTTCTTCAGTTCGCACCACAGCTTTAGCATCTTTAAGTAATGTTTTCGGAATATCTTCAACACGGTATTTTACTTCGGCTGCTAATGAAATGGTATTAAATCCGAGACTGAATATAAAAATACAAGCTGGAATGAGGTGTTTTGTCTTCATTTTAAGTGAATCAGCAAGGTGAAAAGTCCAGGGTTTAATACTCCGGGATTTAATGAAATCAGATTTTTTTCAGTACAATAGGTTCAGCACTTTTATTTACAATCAGGTTATAAAATTCGCGCAAATCGGCATATTCGGTTTGTACGAATAAGCTTTTATTGATACCTGTTTTGTACATAATAGTTATCTTTCCTTCGGTAACCGTTGATATACAGGAGAATGATGCTGTATTGCCGGGCAATTTCATTGATATATTTTCAGGTAGGCTTACAACTGAGTATCCTTGCGGGAATAAATAATTTACAATTATAGTTTTATCCCGGGCATAGCCAAAGCCATCTTTAGCATTTCTTTCTGGGTGGAGCACTGAGTCATTATTTCTTTGGCAGCTGATTTCATATATCCATCCGATTCTATTACAATACCAAAATAAGTACTGTTGTAAATAAGGTCGCGCACAGCATCCCACGAGGTAGTATACGAGCGGTAATATCCTGGAAATGAAATAGCTTCGACATCGAATTCAAATCGTGAACGGTAATTTTTTGATGAACTCATAAATGGTTCCGGTTTAAATGCCGGTACATTTATAGAAACCCAGCGGTTGCCAGTATTAACAGCAAGCGGAATATATCCAAAGTAGTTCTTATGATAAGTTACGTACATACTGGGTTCAATAACCAACTCGCTGTGTACAACAGGTATTTCCAGCTGAAAATCCCATTCATAAGGAATTCCATTATATATAAACTGGATATCGATAATAGATCCAACTTTAACATTAGGCATGGCAACACGCATTTCGTATAAGTTATCGGTAATCCATGTTTTAAAAATGGATTCGCTTTTCAGCTTTGATTCCACAATTTCGTCGCCTTCGAGGTTATAGGTGATACCCTTGATATCCGTTTTCATGTCAGTATTGAAGGACTGATTGGCCCATGAATATCCTTCTTTTTTTAGAATTTTTATACGTAAGATCCGCACGGTATGGAACCGGTTTACGTTATAATATCCATAGTCGCACAGCACAACAGCCGGAGCACTGGTGTCGGGTGCAAATACATTGTTGATAAGATCGGCTTTATTGACCTGACCGAATTTGAGAGGAGCTTTTTGCGCGGCAGCAATTCCAAAGAATCCCACGAGCAGCACGAGGGTGAAAAAGTTACATTTCATTGAAATACAAGGGTTTAATAATATATAATTTAAAATTAACAATCAGGTAAAATAAATATCCGATCATTTCGGATTACACTCGAATTGACGGCAAAATTGACTGGTTATGAAGAAAGCTATTCAAAGAAAGTGGATTAAAATCCGCTTTCTTTCACTTGTCTTTTCTGCGAACCTATCTTTGCACCCAGGAACTCACGGTTCATCCGGGCAATAGTATCGATCGAAATTTCTTTCGGACATTCCGCTTCGCAGGCTCCGGTATTGGTGCAATTACCGAAACCTAACTCATCCATTTTGGCAACCATAGCCTGAACTCTGATTGCAGCTTCGGCTTTTCCTTGTGGCAACAGAGCAAGATGTGAAACTTTAGCGGCTACAAATAACATAGCTGATGCATTTTTACACGCTGCCACACATGCACCGCAACCAATACATGCGGCGGCATCCATGGCCGAATCCGCATTCGCTTTCGGGATCAAAATTGCATTCGCATCAGGGATACCTCCGGTATTGGCTGAAATAAAACCTCCCGCCTGAATAATTTTATCGAAAGCATCGCGGTCAACCATAAGATCGCGGATAACAGGGAATGCTTTCGAGCGCCATGGTTCAATCACAATAGTGTCGCCATCCTTAAATTTCCGCATATGCAACTGGCAGGTGGTAATGGCATCGTCGGGTCCGTGAGGGCGGCCATTGATATACAGGCTGCATGCACCGCAAATGCCTTCGCGGCAATCGTGGTCGAAAACAACCGGATCTTCACCTTTTGTTACCTGCTGGTCATTAAAAACATCGAGCATTTCGAGGAATGAACTGCTATCGCTGATGCCGGTAATTTTATAAGTGGCAAATTTGCCTTTGGCTTTGGCATTCTTCTGACGCCATATTTTGAGTGTAAAATCCATTTTGAAAAGGGTTTAGGGTTTAGGGTTTAGGGTTTAGGGTTTAGGGTTTAGGGATGGTGCATATTTAGTTGGGTTATCCTTATTCCGAAACCTCATTTCCTTAGTTTTTATTTAATTTGCTTCCTAACTTAGTTATTAACGCATTAAGCATTCTTCCTATTTCGTTTATTTTAATACTGATTTCATTGCATTTATCCTGGTCTACAAAACTTTGATTTGTCGAAATTATAATCAGCGTTTCAAGTTCATAAAGCGAGCCACGTGAAATTTCCAGAAACTGGATATAGTTTTTTGTAGTTCCTCTTCCCCATCCTTCGGCAATATTAGCAGGTATTGATATTGCTGCTCTTCTGATCTGGCTTGTTAAACCATACAATTCTTCTTTTGGAAAATGTTTAGTCACTTTATAAATTTCATTCACCAGCTCAATTCCTTTCTGCCAGACAATCAAATCCTTAAATGATTCTATCTTTTTGTTTTCCATCTTTTTAAGGCTTCAGGTTTTAGGATTTGGGGTTTAGGGATGTTGCAGCTTAGTTCATGCTATCTTTAAATTAAATCCTTTTTATTAATCATTAGTTGTTATTAGTTTTGGACTCATGGATAAAGAAAGTATAAATGTGAAATTGTGTAGGAAGGATCCCTAACCCCAAAACCCTAACCCCCAACCCCTACTTGTTTA
>JBBSDC010000121.1:0-12150 GCA_038249705.1 Bacteroidales bacterium
CCCAAACCTCCGGCACATCATTTCTGGCTGAATTCACCAGTTTCGAAACCGGATAAGCATCCATTTCATCAGAAGGAAATTGCTTAAGCAAAGCGAGAATTTGTTCAGGATCTTTGCCTGTAAGCCATGTTTTCTCATCTTCCTGTTTCAGGATCACCGGCATGCGACTATGAATGGGTTTCATAAAACTATTGGCTTCGGTAGTAATAATGCTGAATGAATCAATCACTCCGCCATCGGGCGATTTCCAGCGTTCCCATAATCCGGCCATGGAGAAAATGGGATTGTTTTTTACAAAAATCCGGTAAGGCTGCTTAGCGGCATCCTGCTGCCATTCGTAAAAACCATCTGCAGGAACCAGGCAGCGCTTACTGAATAATGGGGTTCGGAAGGATGGCTTCTCTGTAATGGTTTCGGCACGCGCATTTATCATTTTATTCCCGATTGAAATATCTTTGGCCCAGGGCGGAATCAAACCCCAGCGGTGATAACTCAGTTTGCCCGGATTTTCGTTGGTAATAACAGCGAGCATTTGCGTTGGTGCTCCATTGTAACGGGGAACATACGGCGCATCGCCACCAGCAAGCTCAAACCGGAGGTTGAGTTCTGCTTCGTTTGCTGTAAGTGAAAAACGACCACACATGGGTTAGGGGTTGGGGTTTAGGGGTTTAGGGGTTTAAGGGTTTAAGGGTTCAATTGCCTGTGGCATTCAAAGGTTCAAAGGTTGGGAGACTTGCCAATTGCAAGCAGGCTTTCGGGAATGAAGAGTTTCGGATTTCTGATTTCAAGTTAACGAGCTTGGTTTCGCCTCGTCACTCTTCACTTTTCACTCTTCACTTTTCACTCTTCACTCTTCACTCTTCACTTTTCACTCTTCACTTTTCACTTTTCACTTTCACTTCTCCTAGGTTGCCAGCAAACTACATCCCCGGATATCACTTTGATCAAACCTTCCCAGCACTTCAAAACTTCCGTCTTCGAACACACGACCCAGATCCTGTGTAGCAATGAATGAACAGGAATGATAATTTGCAAGATCGATGATATTGATGCCGCCGGTACGTCCTGTTTCGAGGAAACTCAATGGATCGTTGGTATCAGCAATCATAATTTTCATCCAGGGCGGACAATGGAAAATACCATCGCCTGCGGACCATGCCTGCGATAGAAGTTCAGTCATTCCATATTCAGAATGAATTTTCTCCACGCCAAAACCCCTGCTAAGCTTTTCATGAAGCTCGCCGCGGGTGATTTCGCTGCGACGGCCTTTCATGCCACCGGTTTCAATAATAATAGCTTCGGGTATGTTGAGAGAAAATTTTTCTGCCATATCGAGCAATGCAAATGTAACGCCGAAAAGCATAATTTTAAGTCCAAGGCGTTGCGCTTCGAGAAGCTGTTTTTGCAATTCGCCTAACTCATTCAGGTAAAAGCCACCCATCTGTCGGTTCGATTGCATCAGAATTTTTTCAACCATATAAACCAACGACGAATTTTTACGTTCGAGATACGAAGGCAATAAAGCAAAAATTACATACTGCGATAAATCGCCGTATGCTATTTGCAATCCGCGGGTAAAACTTTCCTGGTAACAGCTTGCATCCACCACGTAATGTTTGCTGGTTTCCATACCGGTAGTGCCGCTGCTTTCGAATATAAGTTCTTCGGCATAAGAGCCTGCAACTATTTTATGTGTTTTAAAAAAACTGACTGGAAGAAAAGGAATTTGTTCAGGATGATATACATGACTCTCAGTTACACCTAAAGCATCCACAAAATTTTTATAAATTTCGTTTTTCCTATATTGATACCGAAATAAACTGACAGCTATTTCGTTAAACTCAAAAGGGCTTTGCAGATTAAATATACTATGTTTAAATGCTGTGAAGTCCATACCGGAAATTTTGTAATTTTATGCCTTGTTAACTAAGCGAATGAAAATATACACAAAGATAACATTTTTTCTGCTGATTTCATTCTTCTTCGGGCTTGCATCCTGCATTAAGGAAGAGGAATACCCTAAAGAACCTAATATTGAGTTTGGTGGCTTTGCAACAGCTAAGGATATAACCGGGAAGGATTCGATGGGTATTATCACCATTTCTTATACTGATGGCGATGGCAATATAGGGCTATTTGCATGGGATACCGTGGAGCCAATGAAATACAATTTCTATCTGAAATTCATGGAATTAGTTAACAATGAGCTGGTTGAAATTGAACCTGTTGACAGTACTCTCACTTTTAATGCACGCATTCCTTTACTTACTCCTGCGGGGCGCAATAAAAATATAAAAGGTGATATTAAGATGTATCTCGAACTGTATTTTGCCCGGCAAATATTAAAAAGTGATACTATCGCTTTCGAAATTTATATCCGCGATCGCGACCTGAACAACAGCAATGTAATTAAAACGCCGCTGTTTCTTATAAAAAGATAAGTGGGGTTTGATGAGATTGAAGGGATTGAGTGAATTTTAATTTTCTGATTATGTTGGATATTTTTTAAAACAGGCATCGAAGCAGGTTTAAATGCGCTAGTAAGAAGATGAAAAAGAAAACCAGCCGCATAGGGCATATTCTGAAAATAATTCTGATGACAAGCGGTTTCATATTCCTTACGTTTTGTATCCTGGCACTCACCACACTTCCTTACTGGGCGTATTACAATTTAGGAACCAGTAGGAGTAAAATCACAGCACCACCACAAACCATTGTTTTATTGAGCGGCACCGGCATCCCGAGCGAAAGTGGTTTGTTACGGGCCTATTATACCGCCCGCCTGGCAAAAGCTAATCCGGATGCTGCCATTGTTATTTCAATTCCCGGCGACTTGGCTGACAGCGCTGGCGCTGCACAACTCACTGCCAATGAAATACTTCTCCGCGGTATCGCAAAAGAACGGATACACTTCGAAAACGAAGGCCGCAATACCCGCGAACAGGCTCAGAAACTGGCAGCAGACAAAACTCCTGAACAGTTAAAACAACCCATCACACTGGTAACTTCGCCTGAGCATATGAAACGGGCTGTACTCGCTTTCCGCAAATGTGGATTTACAACAGTAAGCGGATTGCCTACTTTTGAGCATTCGCTCGAAATGGATCTTACATTTAACGACAGCGACCTGAAAGGAAACAAATATGTACCTCCGATAGGGAATAACCTTCAGGTGCGTTACCAGTTCTGGACACATCTGAAACTTGAAATTATAACGCTCCGGGAGTATTTCGGACTCACTTATTATAAAATACGGGGATGGATTTAGCAATGTAAAAAAGGGTGAGCATCCTATAATACCGGCGTTTACTTTTATCAGTTTATTAAAGATAATCAAATAGTTGACAGCGGGAAATGGGTTAAAATCTCTGAGTGATAATTTAAGTGCCTCTTCTCAGGAAGCTGAGCGCGAAAGGCTTTTGATTCAGTTTCTGAGTAACCGGAATATCTATAATCAGAAATTGCTATTGTTGAATCATTGTTTCAGTGTAAAAATGCGAAATAAATGTAAAAAGGGTTCGATTTATATACAAATTTATTTCCTAATAGGAAGGATTTGAATTGAAAGCTTAGGGAAACACACATGCACTATGAAATCGGATTTGCAGTGGTTATGCATGAATTTGGTGAAACCAATCGGTTTAGCAGGTTTGTCCCAGTTCCTTTTTAATCATATTTTCGATGTGCAGGGTAAGTTCGGTGGTATCCCAGGCAGAAGGCTCAATGGGATCGAGTGCGGTAAATTTCAGCTGGCAGCCTAAAGACATAGGGAAATAACCGTTTTTCATGATTTCAAAATTACCGCTAATCGCAAACGGTACAATTACTGCCGATGGTGCCGAGCGAATAAGTGAGGCTATACCTGCCGGCTGAAAGGTCTTAACCAGCCCGTCCTTGGTACGCGTTCCCTCAGGAAAAATACAAGCTGCATAATTGTTGGCTTCAATGTGTTTGCCAAGCCGTAAAATATCTTTTACTGATTGTGAATGATTTTTCCGGTCAATTAGCACCGAACCACTATGACGCAGATTATACGAAACACTGGGAATTCCTTTCCCCAGTTCAATCTTTGAAATAAATTTCGGATGGTTTTTGCGGAAGCCTACTACTATTGGAGGAATATCGAGCATACCCTGGTGATTAGCCACAATGATTACCGGACGGTTATGCGGCACTTTTTCTAATCCAAGAAAAGTAATGCGGGTTCCCAGTATCCAACTTCCGTATAATAAACTATAATTCAATATATCAACTACCCGCTTTCGTACCGGGTATCCCCAAATCCAATTGGTTATAACCTGTATAGGATGAAATATAACAATCAAAAATGCAAATACAAAAAGATACACCGGAGTAAGGACAAACGACAGAATTTTCTTCATTTCAAATCTATTAACATTAGTCGCAAAAATAACAAATAACATATTTTAGACGACATTTTTTGTCATAACGTTGAAGACAAAATTGTATTTCGTGTTCAGTTTACATAAACAATACTCCGTTATTGATATATTTAACACTAAGACGCAAAGCAATAAGTAACAAATTATCATCCTATCAGGATCCAAAGACCATATTTTATATATTATTGATAATAAAACTATTATGGATTATTAATGGCCTGTTGCATAAAGTAACGCTGTATTGTATTACTAATGGGTTTAACATATCTGCAATTATTTTATATTTGCAATATCAAAACATTACTTCTCACAAACTATAGCCAAGACTACCTGATAATTAACTCAGCAACCATCTCAACCTCAAACCCATGATTTTACGAACTCTACTTTTTGCAGCACTTTTCGGTGTTGCTTCACTGCAAATACTGGCACAATCGGATGAACCTGTTCACCCAACGGTTCTTGGAGCCGGAACACTTAATGGCATTTCGCAGCCATTAAAAGACATCCCCGCTTTAACTGATGCTGAAATTGATGCGTTTAAAGAGAGAGCCGCAACAAGAGTCCTGAATAAAAAATTAAGGAACCGCGACTATCCATTTGCCGAAACAGCACAGCCCAAAGGTGCTGATGCCGCCTGGCAGAAATCGATGGGATCAACCGGCAACCCGAAAGCTCCACTTGTGAATTTCGAAGGTCAATCCTCTCCGTATTACCCACCCGATTGCAACGGAACGGCCGGCCCGAACCATTATATGCAAACTGTAAACTCAACATATGCTATTTACAGTAAAACAGGCACTTTGCTTGCCGGACCTACCAATATGAACCTCCTTTTTGGAAGTGTAACCGGCGCCAACTGCAACGATGGCGACCCGCTTATCCTTTTTGATGAGCAGGCCAACCGATGGCTGGCAGTAGAGTTTTCGCTGTGCGGATCCACTGACCGTATGCTTATTGCTGTTTCAACCACCAACGATCCTACCGGCACATGGTACCAGTATTCATTCGATGTGGATGATATGCCGGATTATGAAAAATTCGGAATATGGCCCGACGGGTATTATATGGGCTCGAATAACAGTTCATCCAATGATATTTACGTTTTTGAACGTGTACAAATGCTAACCGGAGGCACCTCCCCAAAAATGGTAGGATTTAATAATCCATGGAGACCAACTACCATTGATGGCTTTATGTGCGTTCCTCCTGTGGATAACGATGGCCCTGCAGCTCCTGCCGGAACACCGGGTCTGTTTATCACCATTAACGATGATGCTATCGGCGGCGGCAGCGACCAACTCTGGATTTATGAACTGGCCGTTAACTGGACAACCACAGCATCATCTACATTTAATCGCACACAACAGATTAATGTTACTGCTTTCGACAGCAATTTCGGCAACAATTGGGATAATATCAAGCAACAAGGAACTTCGCAGGAGCTGGATGGTATTCCCCAGGTAATTATGAATGTACCGCAATACCGTAATTTCGGAACCTACCAGACTATTGTGTGTTGCCATACTGTAGATGTTGACGCAACTGATCATGCCGGTATACGGTGGTACGAACTTAGGAAAACTTCCGGGCCCTGGAGCGTTCGCCAAACGGGTACTTATGCGCCTGATATTCACTCACGCTGGATGGGAAGCATCATGCTGAATGCAAATAATAAAATCGGACTGGGTTATTCTATTTCCAGCTCAACCATGTATCCGGGCATCCGATATGCCGGTCAAACAGCCGGTGCTTATGCCTCAGGCAATGGATTACTTGATGTTCCGGAAGAAATAATACATACCGGCACTAATTCGCAAACAAGTTACAACCGCTGGGGTGATTACTCGCTTATGTCAGTTGATCCGGTGGATAACGAAACGTTCTGGTTTACAACCCAGTACATAGGAAGTGGCGGAAGCCGCAAAACAAAAATCGCCTCGTTTAAAATAGGAAACGCGCCAACAGCTATAACATTGGCTGCAACTGCCATTACTGCTTCAGCAGCTACCCTCAATGGCACCGTGAATCCGAACTCAATGGCTACAAACTATTATTTCGAATGGGGAACAACAATATCCTATGGCAACGTTACACCAACCATTGCAGCCGGTAACGGAGCTGCCAACCTGGCTGTTAATGCGGCCATTTCGGGTCTTACAGGCGGTACAACATACCATTTCAGGGTTGTAGCTATTAATGCTGACGGAACAACCAATGGCAGCGACCTCATATTTACACCCGGAGCTGCAGTTGTAACTACTGCTGCTGTAACCGGAATTTCACTTACAGGAGCACTTTCGGGAGGAAACGTAACTTCCGACGGCGGATCGCCGGTAACAGCACGCGGAGTATGCTGGTCAACAACGGCCAACCCCGTTGCAAGCGGGTTGCATACTACCGATGGTTCAGGAACAGGTACTTTTACCAGCACCATAACGGGGCTTTCGGCCAATACCGTTTATCATGTAAGGGCTTATGCGACCAATGCAAGCGGAACTTTTTACGGCTCTGATATTACTTTTACAACCTTATGCGGCATTTATACCCTGCCATTTACCGAATCCTTTTCGGGAACAACTATTCCTACCTGCTGGACCAATATTGACAACCAGGGTAGCGGACAAGTGTGGCAGTTTGGTATCATCACAGGTCAGTCGCCAAATCCTGCACTTACAGGCAATTATGCATACCTTAACAGCGACAGCTACGGAAGCGGCAGCTCGCAGAATGCTGACCTTATTACGCCAACCATTGATATGAGTGCATACTCGGCGGTTAACCTCCAGTTTAAGCATTTTTTCAAATCATATTTAGGTTCATCAGGTGCACTTTCGTACAGTATTAATAACGGATCGTCGTGGAATGTGATCCAAACATTTACCACAACATCATCAGCCAACCCGGTGACATTTAACCAGGCTGTGGCAGCAGTGGCAGGTCAGGCAGCTGTTAAATTCAAATGGAATTATATTGGCTCTTACGGCTATTACTGGGGTATTGATGATATTTCGATAACCGGCACAGGTACTGTAACACTTACTGTAACACCTGCCAACCAGAATGTAAGCGCAACAGCCGGAACCACACCTTTTGCAGTTACCACTTCGGCTGCATGGTCGGCAGTAAGCGATGTAGCATGGTGTACAGTTACTCCCCCGGGAACCGGTAACGGAACACTTACAGCCACTTTCGAAGCTAACGCAGGCGCTGCCTCACGGGTTGCAACTATCACTGTGTCAGCTACAGGTGCTCCTTCGGTAACGGTAACTGTAACACAAGGCGGAACATCACCCACACTAACCGTTACTCCTGCAAATCAGAATGTTACTGCCCCTGCCGGAAACACCAGCTTTGCTGTTACCTCCAACTCAGCCTGGACAGCAGTATGCAATGCCGCGTGGTGTACAGTTACTCCGTCAGGAAACGGAAACGGAAGCATTGCGGCAACATACTCTCAAAACACTTTACTCGTAAGCCGCACCGCAACGATTACTGTTACCGTTACCGGACTTCCCGCTGTAACAGTTACCATTACCCAGGCAGCAGGAGCGCCAATGTTAAGCGTTACACCTGCTAACCAGAATGTTAGCGCAGCTTCAGGAAATACTACATTTACCGTTACCTCCAATACCAACTGGCAGGCAAGCAGCGATGCAGCCTGGTGCACCGTTACATTGGCCGGCAGCGGAAACGGAACCATTACAGCAACTTTTACCGCAAATGTTTCGGTTAATTCTCGCGTTGCTACCATCACCGTTTCAGCTACAGGTGCTGCATCCGTGGTGGTTACAGTTACTCAATCGGGCAACTCGCCGACACTTACTGTAACTCCTGCTAACCAAAGTGTTACCGCACCAGCCGGAAATACCAGCTTTACTGTTACATCAAATTCAGCATGGTCAACAACAAGCGATGCAGCATGGTGTACCGTTACCTCTTCAGGATCAGGCAACGGAACGCTTGCAGCTACGTATGAGGGAAATATCACTTTGAACATACGCGTAGCCAATATCACAGTAAGCGTTGCCGGACTTACACCTGTAATTGTTACTGTAACACAGGCAGGCACAACGCCGACTTTAACAGTTACACCAACGAATATTAATGTGCCCGCTTCGGCAGGGATAGCCAACTATACGATAACAACCAATGCTGCCTGGACGGCGACCAGCACAACCAACTGGTGCCCGGTAACGACTTCCGGTAACGGAAACGGCATCATGGCAGCGACTTATGAAGCTAATACATCGCTTGATGAACGGATTTCGTACCTCACCGTATATGTAACCGGTGTCCCAAATGCCAATGTTACACTTACACAGTCAGGCGCTGCGCCATTCCTTTCGGTAGATCCGCATAACCAGAATGTAGGTATCGCGGCAGGGACGACTAATTTTGCCGTGAGTTCGAATATGCCCTGGACAGCATCGAGTGATGCCGACTGGTGCACGGTAACACCTTCGGGCACAGGAAACGGAACTATTGTTGCTGTCTTCGGCGAAAATATTTTTGCAGCTACCCGCACTGCCACTATTATGATAAATGCAATGGGAATAGCACCTGTAACAATAACGGTAGTTCAACAAGGACCGGCTGCCACTTTAAATGTTACACCGGCTACCCGAACAGTAACCGATCCTGCTGGAAATACCACTTTTAATGTATCGTCCAATACGGCATGGACAAGCAGCAGCGATGCAGGCTGGTGCCAGGTTACGCCTTCGGGATCAGGAATTGCGTTATTAACTGCCACCTATGAGCAAAACCTCAGCCCTGTAATACGCACAGCCAATATCGAAGTTATTGCTCCCGGTGTTAGCCCGGTAACCGTGCAGGTATTGCAGTTGCCTTCGTTCGTTTCGGTTGGCGAAGCACCCGTAAATATGCTACAGGTTTATCCAAACCCAACAAACGGCTTGTTTGTAATCAGCAGCCCATCGGCAGAAATGATGGAAATGAAAGCAACCATTATCAATGCGAAGGGGAAAACTATACTTACAAAACAATGCAAAGGAGCTAACAGTTATACGTTTGATCTTTCGCAGGCAGCCAGTGGCAACTACTTCCTGAAAGTAGAAACCAACGGACAAACACATGTTATGAAGATAGTTGTACAATAAGTAATCAGGCTGTTACTCACTACTTTCACTACCTGAATTGGAAAAAGCGCTTGCCTTAACTGGTGAGCGCTTTTTTAAAGAATATTCCACAAAATAAAATATCTAACTATATTTATTGGAGTTATAGGAATGTTTCTATATTTGTTAAACCAATTATTAACCTCAACCAATTAAAAAAACTTCACCCAATGGACTTTAATTTCACCGAAGAGCAGCTGATGATCCGTGATGCAGCACGCGATTTTGCACAACGCGAATTAATTACTGATGTTATTGAACGCGATGCAGGCGCTATTTACCCTACCAAACATGTACAACGCATGGCCGAACTTGGTTTCCTGGGTATGCTGGTTGATCCGAAATATGATGGTGGCGGATTGGATACTGTTTCGTATGTGCTTGCTATGGAAGAAATTTCGAAAGTAGATTCCTCGGTAAGTGTTATCATGAGCGTGAATAACTCCTTGGTGTGTTATGGCATTGAAGCCTATGGCAGCGAGGAACAAAAAGAAAAATTTCTGAAACCGCTGGCTCGTGGCGAAAAAATTGGCGCTTTCCTACTTTCGGAACCCGATGCAGGCTCCGATGCTACTTCGCAGCGTACAACAGCCGTGGATATGGGCGACTACTACCTGGTTAACGGCACTAAAAACTGGATTACGAACGGAAATACAGCGGGTACTTACCTGGTGATTGCACAAACCGACCCGGAGAAAAAACACAAAGGCATTAACTGCCTGATAGTGGATCGCCATGCTCCCGGCATCAGCATCGGCCCGCATGAAGATAAAATGGGTATGCGCAGCAGCGATACACATTCGGTAATGTTCAACGATGTAAAAGTACCCAAGGAAAACCGCATTGGCGCCGATGGTTTCGGATTTACTTTTGCCATGAAAACCCTCGAAGGCGGCCGCATCGGTATAGCTTCGCAGGCACTTGGTATAGCCAGTGGCGCTTACGAACGGGCATTGCAATATTCAAAAGAACGTAAAGCCTTTGGAACTTTTATATCCAATCATCAGTCAATCGCTTTTAAATTAGCCGATATGGCTGTAAAAATTGAAAATGCGCGTAACCTCTGCCTTAAAGCCGCGTGGCTCAAGGACCAAGGCCAGCCCTATGGCTATGCCAGTGCCATGGCTAAATATTATGCAGCCGAAATAGCAATGGAAGTAACCACCCAGGCAGTTCAGATTCATGGCGGATACGGTTATGTAAAAGAATACCATGTCGAACGCCTGATGCGCGAAGCCAAACTAACCCAGATTTACGAAGGCACCAGCGAAATACAGCAGATTATTATTTCGAGGGAAATATTGAAGTGAGGGATTGGGGGTTAGGAGTTGGGGGGTTAGGGTTTGAATTGCCCCCCTACTTTTTCATTTTTAATTTAGTGCTCTGTGTGCCTCCATACTTTTTCATTCTTAATTTAATGTTCTGTGTTTTTCATTAACTTTTCCGTTCGGGCATAATGTTGAATTAAAAACATTAAACACAGAACTCAAAATGAAGAAGTTGCAAGCCTCCCTCCTTGTTCATTCTTAATTCAGTGTTCTGTTTGCCCATACTTTTTCATTTTTAATTTAGTGTTCTGTGTGCCTCCATACTTTTTCATTCTTAATTTAATGCTCTGTGTTTTTCATTAACTTTTCCGTTCGGGCATAATGTTGAATTAAAAACATTAAACACAGAACTCAAAATGAAGAAGTTAGGCTGACCTCCAACCTCCAACATCCGACATTCAACATCAAACATCCTTCAATCATGCCGGCAGAAGAACGTATTCTCACTCTCCATCCTGAGGGTAAAAAAGGTGTAAATATTTCGAAAAGCAAATACGAGATAACGCGGGAATGCCTGTTGGGCATTTTCGCGGAATTTCCTGAGATCAGCCATGAAGACCTGACCCGTTTATCAAAAGAACACTTGAGCGGTAAGTTTGAAGGCAATGCCGGATGGTATATGGAAACAGTTTTGCTCGATATGATGGCAAAGGGTGTTGTTCAAAAAATTGCTGATAAACCGGTGAGTCTGAAATTTGCTAATAAAAATGGCTTTTATTGCTTGAATTCAGCACTTGTTTTATTTGTACTATTAGATAGAATGATTTTAAATTACATGAAATGATATTACCTTTTTCATTTTTTTGGATTATATAGTATCTGGTAAGCTGGTTTTTTACAGGCGAAGCATTAAACAATAGAAAGCCTGATATTACTGGTGTATAGCTGATTTAAATCGTTATTCAATATACAAATTTGTATGTTATGGAACTGTATTGTCTATACAATATTGGTATTCAACACTTTAAATCAACTAATTGTTGATAACTTTACCCCCCCCCCTTTCAGAAAATACTTGCAAATGAATAATTATTCACAGTACATTTGTTATATCTAAATGACATTTATATTTTAGCAACATCAGAAGTAATCAATTTATTTTCGGACAAACAACTTAACACATAACTAATATAAATCTCATACTACAATAAATGAATCGATCATAACGATTCTTAATACTAATAGGCAACCTGCAAAAAATCTTACACTACAATAATTTGATAATTTGAAACCGGGACCCGCCATCCCAACCTTTCAAAACCAATAAAAAAAAGCCTC